>NZ_JBEZNW010000007.1:0-254826 GCF_040653355.1 Streptomyces sp. NPDC047971
GCGCGGCGCGCCCGCCCGCCCCCCCGCGGCTCCGGCCCCCCAACCACGGGGCGTCAGCCCTCGTCGGCCGGCAGCTCCGCCCTGACCTCGCGGGCGGCCGCGACCAGGTTCTCCAGGGAGGCACGGGTCTCGGGCCAGCCGCGGGTCTTCAGTCCGCAGTCGGGGTTGACCCAGAGGCGTTCGGCGGGGATCGCCTCAAGTCCCTTGCGCAGCAGGGAGGCCGCCTCCTCGGTGCCCGGGACGCGCGGGGAGTGGATGTCCCAGACGCCCGGGCCGGCCTCGCGGGGGTAGCCGTGGGCGGCCAGTTCGCCGGCGACCTGCATGTGGGAGCGGGCGGCCTCCAGGCTGATGACGTCGGCGTCGAGGTCGTCGATCGCCTGGACGATGTCGCCGAACTCCGCGTAGCACATGTGCGTGTGGATCTGGGTGTCCGGACGGACGCCGCCGGTCGTGAGACGGAACGATTCCGTCGCCCAGGCCAGATAGGCGGCGTGGTCGGCGGCGCGCAGCGGCAGAGTCTCGCGCAGGGCCGGCTCGTCGACCTGGATGACCGAGGTCCCCGCTGCCTCCAGGTCGTTCACCTCGTCACGCAGGGCCAGCGCCACCTGCCGCGCCGTCTCGCCCAGCGGCTGGTCGTCCCGTACGAAGGACCAGGCCAGCATCGTGACGGGACCGGTGAGCATGCCCTTGACCGGCTTCGAGGTCTGCGACTGGGCGTATGTCGTCCAGCGCACCGTCATCGGCTCAGGACGGGAGATGTCGCCGGCGAGGACGGGCGGCCGCACGTATCGGGTTCCGTACGACTGCACCCAGCCGTGCCGCGTGGCGACATAACCGGTCAGCTGCTCGGCGAAGTACTGCACCATGTCGTTGCGTTCGGGTTCGCCGTGCACCAGCACGTCGATCCCCGTCTTCTCCTGGAAGGAGAGGACCTCGCGGATCTCGTCCTTGATCCGCTCCTCGTAACCGGCGGCGTCGATCCGGCCGGCCCGCAGATCGGCCCGGGCCGCGCGGAGCTCGTCGGTCTGCGGGAACGAGCCGATGGTGGTGGTCGGCAGCACCGGCAGGCCCAGGTGCGCGCGCTGGGCGGCGGCCCGCTCGGTGTACGGCTGGGAGCGCCGGCCGTCCGCGTCGGTGACGGCGGCGGTCCGGGCGCGCACGGCGGGATCGCGGGTGAGGGCGGACCCGGAGCGGGAGGCGAGGTCGGCGCGGTTGGCGGCCAGCTCGGCGGTGATCGCGTCGGTGCCCTCGGCGAGACCGCGCGCGAGGGTGGCGACCTCGGTGGTCTTCTGGCGGGCGAAGGCGAGCCAGCGGCGGATCCGCGGGTCGATGTCGTGCTCGGCCGTCGCGTCCAGCGGGACGTGCAGCAGGGAGCAGGACGCGGCGACATCGACCCGGTCGGCGAGGCCGAGCAGGGTGCCGAGGGTGGCCAGCGACCTCTGCAGGTCGTTGATCCAGATGTTGCGGCCGTCGACCACCCCGGCGACCAGCCGCTTGGCGCGCAGGCCGCCGACCGCGGCGAGATCCGTGAGGTTCGCCGCGGCGGAGCCGGTGAAGTCGAGGGCGAGGCCCTCCACCGGGGCGGCGGCGAGCACCTGGAGCGCGTCGCCGAGGCGGTCGAAGTAGGAGGCGACGAGCAGCTTGGGCCGGTCGGTGGCGGTTCCCAGATCCCGGTAGGCGCGGGCGGCGGCGTTCAACTCGGCCGGGGTGCGGTCCTGGACGAGCGCGGGCTCGTCCAGCTGCACCCACTCGGCACCGGCCGCGCGGAGATCGGCGAGCACCTCCGCGTACACCGGGAGCAGCCGGTCGAGCAGGGTCAGCGGCTCGAAGTCGGGGGCCACACCGGGGGCGGGCTTGGCGAGCAGCAGGTAGGTGAGGGGGCCGACGAGCACGGGCCGCGCGGCCAGGCCCAGCCCGAGGGCCTCCTTCAGCTCGGCCACCTGCTTGGCGGAGTCGGCGGCGAAGACGGTGTCGGGTCCGAGCTCGGGGACCAGGTGGTGGTAGTTGGTGTCGAACCACTTGGTCATCTCCAGCGGCGCCACGTCCCGGGTGCCGCGGGCCATCGCGAAGTACCCGTCGAGCGCGTCCGCCTCGACGGCGGCGCGGTGGCGTGCGGGGACGGCGCCGACCATGACACTGGTGTCCAGGACGTGGTCGTAGTACGAGAAGTCGCCGGTCGGCACCTCGTGGATGCCGGCGTCGGCCAACTGCCGCCAGTTCGCACGGCGGAGGCCGGCCGCCGTCCGACGGAGGTCGTCGGCGGTGACGCCGCCCTTCCAGTAGCCCTCGACGGCCTTCTTCAGGTCGCGGCTCCGCCCCTGGCGGGGGTAGCCGTACACGGTGGCTCGTGCTGCCGCGGCTGCGGGCTTCGCTGTCACGGTCTCTCCTTCGCGAGATGTGTCCGGAAACATCCCCGGAGACGGGACGCGGACGCGAAGGAACGACAGAACGCGCGGGCCACGCCGCGGGAGAACTCCGCACGTGCCGCTCGCCATGTCCTCCCCCTGGACTATGTCCGGGGGACTCCCAACCCGCCCACGAGGTCACCGGGATGTCCGCGCGCGGAATCGTCCGCGTGCGGGCAACGGGCAGGTCTTCGGACTCGCGAGCACGCCCACCGGATCGAACCGGCGGACACCTACTGGCCGTCGCTTCCCAGGACCTCGCGGTCCCAGTGCGTATGACGGCGGTCGTTCCCGCTCACCGCTGCGGGGCAGTCCCGGATTCCCACCGGGTTCCCTCTTACGACGCATCCCGCCTGGCGGACGGGGCGAACCAGCTGCCCCGCCAGACTAGGGGGCGCGACCGCTCAGCGGCGAGCGGAGTCCACCATCCGGATACGGAATCAGGACAACGCGGTGCCCGCGCGGAGCCCCGCGTCATGTCCTGGGCGTTCCGACGCGGAGCCGGTTGCCGTCCGGGTCCCGCAGCTCGATCTCGCGCGCCCAGGGAGCCTCCTCCACCCGCGCCCCGAACTCGGCGGCCACGGCGTCGACATCACGCACACGGAGGTAGACCAGGGTGTCGGGGCGGGCGTCGCCCCGGTGCTCCGACAGGAACAGGCGGACCTCGCCCCGGGCCACCTCCACGAACGCGGGAAACCCGGGCTCGAAGCGGTGGACCCACTGCTGGGTGAAATCGAGCCGCTCGTACCAGGCGACGGCCGCCGCCGCGTCGCTGACCCGGAGGACCGGGATGACTGCCTCGTCCATGCGACGCATCGTCGCAGACACCTCTGACATCCGCCCGGCACCCCGCACGGGGTGCCGGATCCGCGCGCTCCGCGCGGCGGAGCCGGACCGCGCCCGACGCCGAGCGCGGTCCGGCCGGGAGTCAGCGGCCGCGGCGGCGCAGCTCCGGTTCCGTGAGGGACGGCGGGACGTAGCCCGCGTCGCGTGCGGAGAGGGTGGTGCCCGGGGGCACGATCTTGTCGATCCGGTCGAGGACGTCCTGGCTCAACCGGACCGTGTCCGCCCCGAGCTGGCTCTCCAACTGCTCGAACGTACGCGGGCCGATGATCGCGGAGGTGACCGCCGGGTGTTCGAGGACGAAGGCCAGGGCGAGCTGGATCAGCGTCAGCCCGGCCTCCTCCGCGAGCTGCGCGAGAGCCTCCGCCGCGTCGAGCTTGGCCGCGTTCTCGGGGGACGCGATGTCGAAGCGCTCGGCCTGGCGGTCGGCACGGCTGGAGCGGGGCTGCTCCGCCCCCTTGCGGTAGCGGCCGGAGAGCCAGCCGCCGGCCAGCGGACTCCAGGCGAGCACCCCCAGTCCGTACCGCTGGGCGACCGGCAGCACCTCGCGCTCGACGCCCCGGGCGAGCAGCGAGTACGGCGGCTGCTCCGCGACCACCCGCTCCCGCCCCCGCCGCTCGGCGATCCACTGGCCCTCGACGATCGCGGAGGGCTCGAACGTCGACGTCCCGATGTAGCGGATCTTCCCCTGACGCACCAGATCCGTCAGGGCGCCGAGCGTCTCGTCGAAGTCGGTGTCCGGCTCCGGCCGGTGGACCTGGTAGAGGTCGATCCAGTCGGTGCCCAGGCGCCGCAGGCTGTTCTCGACCTCCCGGACGATCCAACGGCGGGAGTTGCCCCGCTCGTTGACGTCCTCCCCGAGGCTGCCGTGGAACTTGGTGGCGAGCACCACGTCGTCCCGGCGCCCGCCGGCCAGGGCCTTGCCGACGATCGTCTCCGACTCGCCCGCCGAGTAGACGTCCGCCGTGTCGACGACGTTGATGCCCGCGTCGAGGGCCCGCCGGATGACACGTACGGAGTCCTCGTGGTCGCGGTTGCCCCTCGCCCCGAACATCATCGTCCCCAGGCAGAGCGGGCTCACCTTCACTCCCGTACGGCCCAGACCGCGGTACTGCGTCATCGTGCACTCTCCTGCATCAGGTGATCGGTGGGATGTGGATCGGTGGGGACGGCGTGCGCCGAGCCGTCCCGGAAGGCGTCCCAGAGTCCGCGGTAGGGACCGTCCGCCACGAGGAGTTCCTCGTGCGTGCCCGCCTCGACGACCCTTCCGCCGTCGAGGACCACGACACGGTCGGCGCGCGCGGCGGTGGTGAGCCGGTGCGCCACGACGACCGTCGTACGGCGACGGGTCAGGGCGGCCGTCGCGGCGGTCACCCGCCGCTCGGTCGCCAGGTCGAGCGAGGCCGTCGCCTCGTCGAGCAACAGCACGTCGGGATCGACGAGTTCGGCCCGTGCCAGCGCGATGAGCTGACGCTGGCCCGCGGACAGGTTCCGCCCCCGTTCGCCGACCTGCTGCAGATAGCCGCGGGGCAGCGCCGCGACCATCTCGTGCGCGCCGACGGCCCGCGCGGCGGCCTCGACCTCGGCGTCCGAGGCGTCCGGACGCCCGTACGCGATGGCGTCACGCACGGTTCCGCTGAAGAGGTGGGGCTCCTGGGGAACCACGCCGAGCCGGCGCCGGTACTCCGTCAGATCGAGTTCCCGAAGGTCCCTCCCGTCCACGCGGACGTGGCCGGCGGAAGGGTCGTAGAAGCGGGCGAGGAGCTTCACGACGGTGGACTTCCCCGCTCCCGTCGTGCCCACGAGCGCGACGGTCTCTCCCGGAGCGACCCGCAGCCGCAGGTCGGTCAGCACCTCGCGGCCTCCCGGATACGCGAAGGACACGCCGTCGAACTCGACGGCGCCGCGCAGGCGGCCCACGCGGCGCGGCAGGGCCGCGCCCGGAGTGCCGCTCGGCGTCCGCATCAGGGCCCGCAGCCGGGAGAGTCCGACGACCACCTGCTGGTAGCCGTCGAACACCTGGGAGAGCTGCTGGATCGGGGCGAAGAACAGCTCCACGTACAGCAGGAACGCGATGAGCGTGCCCGCCGTGAGCTGCCCGGCCGTCACCCTGCCCGCGCCGACGGCCAGCACGGTGGCCGCGGACAGCGTGCCGAGGAACTCGACGAACGGGAAGAAGATCCCCATGGATCGCTGGGCGCGCAGCCGGGAGTCCCGGAACTCGCCCGCGAGCCGGGCGAAGTGCCGCGCATTGTGCTCCTCCCGGCGGAAGGACTGGGTGACCCGGATCGTGGCGACGTTCTCCTGCAGCGCCGCGTTGACGACGCTGACGCGCTCCCGGGCGTCCCGGTACGCCGGCACGGAGTGGTGGCGGAAGACGGCCGTCGCGCCGGCCAGCACCGGTACCGCGCCGACGAGGACGAGGGCGAGGCCCGCGTCGATCACGAGCAGGGCGGCGAGTACGCCCACCACGGTCAGTCCGCTCACCACGGCGGTGATCAGTCCCGTCTGCATGAACGTGGACAGGGCGTCCACGTCCGTCGTCATCCGGGTCATGATCCGGCCGCCCAGCTCGCGCTCGTAGTAGTCGAGCCCGAGCCGCTGCAACTGCGCGAAGGTCTTCACCCGCAGCGTGTACAGCAGCCGCTCGCCGGTCCGGCCCGTCGTCCGCACCTGCAGGACGCCGACCGCCCAGTTCGCCACCACGACGACGCCGGCGGCCGCCGCGGCCGCCGACAGGGCGCCCCCGGCCCCCCGCGCCACCCCGCCGTCCACCCCGTGCCTGACCAGCACCGGTACGGCGATCTGCGCGAGCGCGTCGAGGGCGACCAGCAGCAGCCCGGCCAGCAGCGGAACCCGGAAGGGGCGCAGCAGCCGTCCCAGACCGAGGTCCGGTTCGGCGGCGGAGGCCACCTCCACCGGGAGCCCCGGATCGGCCTCCGGCAGCGGAAGCCGCGCGAGACCGGCGAGCACCTCGGGGTTGGGCGGGGCGGAGCCGAGCAGCCCTCCGCCACCCGGCGCGCCACGACCGGGCCCGGACGTCGCCGCCGCCTCCGCGAACGCCTGGGCGGCACGGACCGAAGCCTCGCCGCCCTCGTCGTCGCAGGCGTCGCCCACGTCACGCCGCCAGAGCGCGGCCGTCACCTCGGCGGCGGCCGGGGCCGCGGAGGAACCGGGCGCGGGCGCCTCCTCCGCCGGCTCCTGTGGATGGTCCGGGGCCGACAGAAGCGAGCGCAAGAGCGCCGAACGGGAGCGGAGTTCGTCGAGCGTCCCGGCGTCGACGACGCGGCCGGCGTCCAGGACGGCGATCCGGTCCGCCAGCTCCAGGGTGGAGCGCCGGTGCGCCACGATCAGTGTCGTGGGTCGGCGCGCCGCCGTCCGCAGGGCGTCGTGGATCTCCGCCTCGACCCGGGTGTCGATCGCCGACGTGGCGTCGTCGAGGACCAGCACGTCCGGCTCGCACAGCAGCGCCCTGGCGAGGGCGATCCGCTGCCGCTGACCGCCCGAGAGCGTGAGTCCCTGCTCGCCGACGACCGTGTCGTACCCGTGGGGCAGCCCCTCGACGAACGCGTCGGCCCGAGCCAGCCGGGCGGTCGCCCGGATCCGTTCGTCCCCGGCGTCGGGCAGTCCGTACGCGATGTTGGCCCGTACGGTGTCGGAGAGCAGCAGCGACTCCTCGAACACGAACCCGATGCGGGAGCGCAGGGAGTCGAGCGACAGGTCGCGCACGTCGTGACCACCGACCCGGACGCGGCCGCCGGCCACGTCGTAGAAGCGGGGGAGCAGTGCGGCCGCCGTCGACTTCCCCGAGCCGGCGAGACCGATCAGGGCGACGGTCTCACCGGGCCGGATGTCCAGCGAGAAGCCGCGCAGGAGCGGATCCCCCTCGCCGTAACCGAAGGTGACGTCCTCCCAGGAGACGGCCGGGGGGCCGGCCTGCAGCTCCACCGGATGCGGTGGCTCGGCCAGTCCGGGCTCCTCGTCGATGACCTCCATGACACGGACGGCGCCCGCCCGTGCGGGCTGCCAGACCGTGAGGAGGGTGGCCAGCTGCCGCACCGGGGTGACGAACGAGCCGAGGTACGTGGTGAAGGCGAGGAACGTGCCCAGCGAGATCCGGCCGTCCAGAGCCATCCAGCCGCCGAGCGCGAGCACGGCGACCTGTCCCAGGGCGGGCACCGCCTGCAGAGCGGGGTTGTAGAGGCTGGTGTAGCGCACCACCCGCATACGGGAGGCGAACAGCCGCCGTGCGCGGCCGTCCAGGCTCCCCAACTCCCGCTGTTCCTGGCCGAATCCCTTCACGACCCGCACGCCGGTGACCGTCGCCTCCACGGCGGAGGCGACCTCGGCTGCCTCCTGCTGGGCATGCCAGTTCGCCGGGAAGAGGTCCCGGCGGCTCCGGTACGCGATCAGCCAGAGCAGCGGCCCCACGACCAGGGCGACGGCGGTCAGCAGCGGGGACAGCAGCGCCATCAGGGCCACGGACATCAGGAACATGAGCACGTTGCCCGTGAGATTCGGCAGGAACTGCAGCAACGTCTGGATCAGGGTGATGTCCGAGATGGAGCGGCTCACCGCCTGGCCGGTGCGCAGCTCGTCCTGCTTCGACCCGCCGAGCCGTACGAGTGAGGCGAAGGCGTCGTTGCGCAGGTCGTACTGGACACCGAGCGACACCCGGCCCGAGCGGTAGCGCCGGGTGAAGCTCGCGCCGAAGCGGACGGCGCCGAGGGAGACCAGCAGCGCGAGCCACGGCGTCAGCGATCCGGCCGTCCCCGCCGGGAGGGTGTCGACGACATGGCGCAGCACGAGCGGCAGCGCGGCGGTCGCCACCGCGGCGACGACCGCCGCGCCGTAGGCCAGGGCGAGATCACGGCGGTGGCGCAGGCAGTAGCCGAGGAGCCGCCGCGCCCAGCCGTCCGGCCGGGGCCCGCCGGGGCCGGCCGCCGGGGTGACGACCGGCCCCGGCGGTGCGGCCTCCCGCGGGGCCTGTGGGGGACAACCGGTCACCGTGCGTCCACCAGCGCGGAAGGGGAACGGTCGTCATCGGCGCCCGCGGGGACGACGGGGGCGGCATCGGACGGCGGCGCGTCGAAGAACCTGTTGGCCGGCCGGGCGAGGCCGTAGTGCGCGCGTAGAGTCGTCCCGGCGTACTCGGTGCGGAACAGCCCACGTTCCTGGAGGATCGGCACCACCCGGTCGACGAAGCGTTCCAGACCCGACGGCAGGACCGCCGGCATGATGTTGAAGCCGTCCGCCGCCCCGCTCTCGTACCAGTGCTCGATCGTGTCGGCGACCTGTTCGGCGGTGCCGGCGAAGGTGCGGTGCCCGCGCCCGCCGCCCAGCCGCCCGATCAGCTGCCGCACGGTCAGCCTCTCGCGCCGGGCGAGGTCCACGATGAGGGTGTAGCGGCTCTTGGCGCCCTCGATCTCGTCCTCGGTGGGAATGTCCTCGGGCAGCTCGCTGTCGAGGTCGAGATCCTCCGGGGCGATCCTCAGCCTCTGCGCGAGCTGCCGCTTGGCGTACTCGGGGGCGATCAGCCGGTCGAGCTCCGCGTCCAGCTCCCGGGCCTCGGCCTCGGTGTCACCGATCACCGGCACGATGCCCGGGAGGATCCTGATGCCGTCGGGGTCGCGTCCGAAGGCCACGGCCCGCTTCTTGACGTCCTGGTAGAAGGCGATGCCGTCCTCCAGGGTCTGCTGCGCGGTGAACACGGCCTCCGCGTACCGCGCCGCGAACTCCTTCCCGTCCTCGCTCGATCCGGCCTGCACGAGGAGGGGATGGCCCTGCGGCGAACGCTCGACGTTCAGCGGTCCGTCGACACGGAAGTGGTCTCCGTGGTGGTCGATGCGCCGCACCCGGTCCGCCAGGGCGTGGACGCCGCGCTCCTTGTCGCCGACGACGGCGTCGTCGGCCCAGCTGTCCCAGAGCTTGGCGGCCACCTCGACGAACTCGGCAGCCCGTGCGTAGCGTTCGTGGTGGAGCGGGGTGTCGTCGAGGCCGAAGTTGCGGGCCGCGTCGGCACCCGCCGTGGTGACGATGTTCCAGCCGGCCCGCCCGCCGGACACATGGTCCAGCGAGGCGAAACGCCGGGCGAGGTTGAAGGGCTCGTTGTAGCTGGTCGAGGCCGTCGCGATCAGCCCGATCCGGCTGGTGACCGCGGCGAGCGCGGTCAGCAGGACGGTCGGCTCCAGCTTGCTCGACGGACGCCTCCCCGGGTCGCCGTGGAGGACCGGGCTGTCGGCCAGGAACACCGAGTCCAGTTTGCCCCGTTCGGCGATCCTGGCCAGGTTCTGGTAGTGCGCGATGTCCGTACCGCCCCGCGCCGGGCTCTCGGGCAGCCGCCAAGCGGCCTCGTGATGCCCCACCGACATCAGGAAGGCGTTGAGGTGCAGGTGTGTGCGGACCGGGGTGGGGCCGGGCGTGCGGTCAGACGTGCGGGACATGGGACTTCTCCTCCTGGGAGTCGTACGGGGGAGCGGCCGGCGTCGTCACGCCGAGCGCGGTGAGCAGGGTGTCGCGGTACTCCTGGAACCGGGGATCGCGCCGGCTGCGGGGGGTGGGCAGGTCGACGGTGATGTCCAGCGAGATCCGGCCGTCCTCCAGGACGAGCACCCGGTCGGCCAGTTCGACGGCCTCGTCGACGTCGTGGGTGACCAGCAGCACGGCCGGCCGGTGACGCTCGTACAACTCGCGCAGCAGCCCGTGCATCCGGATCCGGGTCAACGCGTCGAGCGCGCCGAACGGCTCGTCCGCGAGGAGCAGTTCGGGGTCGTGGACCAGGGCGCGGGCGAGCGCGGCACGCTGCTGCTCCCCGCCGGAGAGCTCGTGCGGCCAGGACCGGTCGCGTCCCGCCAGCCCGACCTCCTCCAGAGCGGTCAGCCCCCGCTCCCGCGCCCCGGACCCGGTCAGCCCGAGCACCACGTTGTCCAGCACCCGCAGCCAGGGCAGCAGGCGCGAGTCCTGGAAGGACAAGGACACCCGGTCGGGTACGACGAGTTCGCCCGAGCCCTCGACCCCGTGGTCCAGCCGTGCCACGGCGCGCAGCAGCGTCGACTTCCCCGACCCGCTGCGCCCGAGCAGCGCCGTGAACTCGCCGGGCGCCAGGTCCAGATCGACGTCCTTCAGCACGGCACGGTCGGCGAACCGGCGGACGAGCCGCCGTGTGCTGACGGCCGGTGGGGGCGGTTCGTGCGGGGGGCGTGCCGCCCGGGTCAGCCCGCCAGTGTGCGTCGCCACGAGAGGGCCCTCCTCTCGATGGCGCGGACGAGGGCGTCGGAGGCGAAGCCGAAGACTCCGTACGCCACCAGGCCCACGATGATCACGTCGGACTGCGCGTACTGCTGGGCCTGGAACATCATGTAGCCGATGCCGCTGGTCGCGTTGATCTGCTCGACGACGATGAGACCGAGCCACGAGGAGGTCACACCCAGCCGCAGGCCCACGAAGAAGCCGGGCAGGGAGCCGGGGATCACGACCTTCCGTACGAACCGCCACCGGCTGAGCCGGAGCACCTCGGCGAGTTCCACGTGGCGGCTGTCGATGCCGGTGAGCGAGGCGTAGGTGTTGATGTACATGTTCACGGCCACGCCGAGCGCGATCACCGTGACCTTCATGTCCTCGCCGATGCCGAGCCAGAGGATCAGCAGCGGCAGCATCGCCAGGGACGGGATGGCCCGTTTGATCTGCAGCGGCCCGTCGACGAGGTACTCGCCCGTGCGGCTCAGGCCCGCGACGACGGCCAGGGCGACGCCGGACACCACACCGAAGAAGAGGCCGAGTCCCGCGCGCTGCAGGGAGATCAGCACGTTCCCCTGGAGCCGGCCGTCCGCCACCAGGTCGATCGCGGTGGAGACCACGCTCCCGGGACCGGACAGGATGCGCGGATCGAGCACCCCGGCGGCCGAGGCGCCCCACCAGGCGGCGATGAGCAACGCCGGCCCGAGCAACCGCCCGAAGGGCACCTGCCGGCCGGGACCGAGCCGTCGGCGTCTGCCGGCACCGCGGCCGGGTTTCTCACCGCTCCCCGGCGGTGGCGCGCCGCTGCTCGTCCCGGTGCCCGACGTCGAGGTGGCGAGGTCCTCGGTACGGCGGTCGTCGACGACCGCGATTCCCCCTGAGGCCCGCGCGGGGGTCAGCGCCTCGGTCATGTCCCCTCCCTGTACCGGGGGTCGACGGCCTCCGCCGCCACGCTCTCGAAACGTCGGTCGAAGAGCTGCTCCACGTCGAACCGGGGCACGAAGCCGCCGTCCGCCAGCAGATCGGCCGTCTCCTGCTCCCACGCGATCGACTCGTCCCAACGGGCGGGGAAGTAGGGCTTGTTGAGCGAGGTCACGATCCGCTTGCCGTCCTCGCGGCTCACGCCCTGGTCCTTGACGTAGTACGCGTCGATCCAGCGGTTCGTGTTCTCCCACGCCCACACCGACCCCCGCGCCCACAGCGGAACGAAGCTGCGGACCGCCGCGGCCTTCGCGGGATCGTCCAGGACCTCCGCCGGAGCCCACAGCACCGTCAGCAGGTCCACGACATCGGTGCGCACCTCACGAGCGCCGTCCTCGCGGTACTGCGACAGGTACTTGGTCAGCGTCGGCTCGCCCAGCGGCGCGACGTCGACCTGTCTCGACTGCAGGGCCGTCAGGAACTGGGTGCTCGGAAGAGCCACCAGCTGCACGTCCTCGGGGGTCAGCCCGGCCTTCTTCAGCGCGCGCAGCACGACCACGCCCTGGGCCTGCCCCTGGGAGAAGCCGATCTTCCTGCCCCGGAAGTCCTCCACCCGGGCGAGGGGGGAACCGGGTGCCGTGGCGAAGACGTACGTCGGTTTCCGCCGGACCTGAACCGCCACGATGCGGGCCTCCACCCCGATGGCATGGGCCTGGATAGGAGGAATTCCGGCGTTGCTCGCCAGGTCGATCGAGCGCGCCCGAAATCCCTGGATGATGTCCGGACCCGCCGAGAGATTGGGCCATTCGGCCACCTTGAAAGGGAGTTCCTTCAGCAGGCCCGACTCGGCGAACTGAATGCGCGAGGTGCGTACGGCGACGGTGAGCGAGGTGTTCGGCGGCGGAGGGGCAGTGGAAAGAGCCTTGACCGAGGCGGTCCGGGCGGCGGGATCGGGCGGCGGCGCGCATCCGGCGATTCCGAGGGCCACGCCTCCGGCGAGTCCGAGGAATCCTCTGCGGCCCAGAGGGGGGCGGGTGAGGGTGGGTGACATGAACGGTCCTGTTCCGAAGTGACGGGTGGTGCGGGCGAAGGAGCGGGGGAATGCGGGTACGGCCCGGATCACAGGGAGAGATAGCCGCCGTCGTGGAAGAGAAGGGGCCGGCGCCCGGGTTCCTGCCACGATTCGAGGACGCGGGCCACGACGATCCGGTGGTCGCCGGCGGGCACGAGGTCCTCGACGGAGACCCGCAGCCAGCCGGCCACGTCCGAGAGGACCGGCTCACCCTCGGGAAGACGCCGCCACGCCGTGGGCGCGGCGAAGCGGTCGATGCCGCTCGTCGCGAACCGCCTGGCCAGAGCCTCCTGGTCGGAGCCGAGGAAGTGCACCACCACCGAACGGGCCTGCTCGACGTGGGGCCAGGAGGACGAGCCGGTGGCGATGGCGAAGGAGATGAGCGGAGGGCTCAGGGACAGCGGGGTGAGCGAGGTGGCGGTGAAGCCGACGGGCCCGCGGCCGGCGTCGGTGGTGACCACGACGACTCCCGCCGGATAGGCGCGGAACGCCTGCTTGAAGCGGTCGGGAGCGAGACCGGTCGTGGGGTGCGAGGACAGGGAGACGGTCACATTTCCTCCATGGCGAAGAAACGCAGGACGGGAACGGGAAAGGGGAGACGCGAGGACGCACGCCGAACGGCAGCAGGACGGGAAAACGGCGCGAGGCGGCGACGGAGCATTCCGGTGGGCGCGGGGCGCGGCACACCGTGAAGAAGTACGGGCCGGTCAGACCCTTTTCACGTGCGGGTACGCGATGAGGTCAACAGCCCATTCCGACGGGGAATGCGTCGGCACGGCCGGATCCCGGAACGGAGCACAGCGGAGGGCGACAGTGACGCGCCGGGCCGGGCGCGAACCGTGGAAACCCTCGATGGCTGCTCATGAATCCATTTTCCGATCCGGGCTCCTGCCCGGTCAACAATGCAACTCACTGAATTAAGTCGGTCCTTCCGGCGAGTGGGCCCGAAGGACCCCCGCCGGTCAGGAGACGGCGGGCAGCGCCGGCCAGGGGCCGAGCGGATCGTCGTGGAGGGCCCCCAGGGCGACCGCCGGCCCGGCCGTCGCCAGTACGGATCCGGTGAACGAGCTCGGCACGACGCGGTGCGCGGCGTCGTCGCACACCCACGACCGTTCCGCCACCTCGGCCCGGAGCGCGGCGAGGCACTCGGGCAGCCTGCCGGCTCCCGGCTCGACCACGATCAGCACCTCGGGGTCGAACATGTCCAGGAGCACGGCCGCCGCCCGCCCGACGAGGCGGGCGCGACGCAGGAAGAGCTCCCTGGCCGTCGGATCTCCCGCCAACGCCCTGTCCAGCAGGGCGGGGAAGGACGGTACGTCCAGACCCGCGGCCACCGCTCGCCGCACCATCTCGGGTTCCGACACCTCGGCCTGCAGGCACCCCGGGACACCGCAGACGCAGGGCGCGGAGCCGTCCCCGACGGCGCCGACCGGGAGATGGGCGACGTTCCCCGCCCCCGAGCGGGGTCCCTGGTGCACCGCACCCGCCGACACGAACGCCGCGTCCACGACGGCGCCCACGAAGAGCAGCACCGCACTCGTGCGCGTGGCGCTCCGCCCCACGAGCTGCTCCGCCCGGGCCAACGCCCGGGCGTGGCTGTCGACATGGACGGGAAGGCCGGTCGCCTCGGCGAGCACCGCGCGTACCGCCACATCGCGCCAGCCGAGTTGGGGATGACGTACCACCATGCCGGCTTCGGGATCGACCCAATGCCCCGTCGCCGCCCCCAGGGCCAGCACCGACCTGCCCGCGCCGTGCGCGGCCACGAGAGCGGGCAGACGCTCCGCCAGACCTGCCAGCACGGGCCCGGGCTCGGTCACCTCGTGCGGGCGCCGCTCCTCGGCGACGATCCGGCCGCGCAGATCCATCAGGGACAACGTCGTGTGCGCGACGGCGATATGGACGCCCGCGACCAGGAAGCGCCCGCAGTCGACCTCGACGGGGACGTGAGGGCGGCCCAGGCCGCGCGGACCCGACGTCTCCCGCCCCTCGCGGATCAGACCGCGGCTCAGCAGTACGGCGCAGTGGCCGCTCACCGCGGCGGGGGAGAGGCCCGTCAGCCGGGCCACGGTGGAGCGGGCCACCGGGCCGTGGTCGAGGATCGCTCCCAACACCGTGCCGGCCCCCGAGGCGCGGCGGGCGGACGGGGTCGCGAGCGGGATGTCGGAGCGCCGTAGCGGCGCGGAGCGGCGAGCGATGGTCGGCGGTGAACTCTCCACGAGGGCCTTCCCGGTCCTGTGCGATGGCGCGGACGGTCGGCTCCGGCGGCCGGGACGGGCAGGCCGGTGCCGTCGGGGCGGCTCGGGCGAGGATCGCCGGACACGCCCCTCCAGGGGTACGCGACGGCGCTGCGGGCGGAGTTCACCGGGAGTTCACGAGGAGTCGCGGGAGGCGAACCCGCTCGGAATCATGCCCCGGACAGAGAAGGGACACCCGGCTCCGCGCCCAGGCAGCGGTTCACGACCGCCGACACGCGGCAGAGCACACGCGCTTCAGGTCGACATGACCTCGAGTCGTCAGAAGCGCGGATCGGTGCATGGCGCGCAACATAACCGTGGGCGCACAAGCCGGTCAAACCTGTGCCCGCATCATGGACGGCGGTCCGGCCCTCGACCGGTGCGTCCCCGACGGGCACGACAGCCGCCCGGTGACCACGGTCGCCGAGGGCGACCGCGACCACCGGGCGGAGCACGGCTCGACGCGCGGGCTCAGCAGTTCCGGATGGACCAGACGGGCGTCCAGTCGTACGTGAAGGGGGTGGGCTCCGGCAGGACCACGTCCAGCACCTGGCCGTTCTGGCCGTAGAAGAACGCGGCGGCGCCGACCTGGTTGTTCACCACCTGGCCCACACCGTTCCAGTACGACAGGGAGTACTGGTGGCACCGGTAGAGGAAGAAGACCTTGTACTTGCCCACCACCGGGTCCCAGACCCCGGTGCAGAGGTTCCCCGACGCGCACTGGACGGGGTTGCCCGACGAGGTGTGCACGTAGTCCGCCCAGGGCGAGACCGTCGGCGAGACGGCCGCCACCGTACGCGCGGAAGCCGGACCCGCGCTCTGCGGCGCCGGCGGCATGATCATGGTGTAGCCGCCGCCACCGCGTGGCGCGTCCGAGGCCGCGTGGGCGGGGCCCGCCGCGAAGGCGGAGACCAGCACCCACAGGAAGGCACCGGCCACACCGAGGGCGGAACGCCTGGAACGGAACATCGTCACTCCTTCTCCGGAAATCACCGGAATCACTTCTGACCCGTGCACAGCGGTACGTCCGGCAGTCGGTCGTCCGGATGGCTGATGTAGATGTTGGTGACGTAGCCCCCGTACTGCGGCAGATACGCCCACCAGTCGTTGGTGTACGGAGGGACGGAGACGAGCTGCCCCTTCTTCTGGCAGCCCACCAGTACCTCCACGCCGGCCGGCAGCCGGGTCAGCAGGTTGTCCCCGACGGCCGGATCCTTCCGGACCGCGACGTCCGAACCCCACGTCCCGTACCACTTCCCCTTCGGCGCCGTTCCGCCCGGGACGTTCAGCGAACGGGTCAGCCGGACGAGGTCGGTGTACGCCTTGCCGTACGACGTGCCGTCCGCGTGCAGCGTGAGGACGGCCACGATCGAACGGTCGCCGGGCCCGACGGTGCCGGTCGTGTGCAGCGCCGGACGGCTCAGGTCGACGCCGGTGGCCCCCGTGGCGGCGGACGCGGCGGGCGACGTGTCGTCGGCGCGGCCCGAGGCGGTGCCTCCGGAGCCGCAGGTGCCCTTCGCGTACCGCCCCGACCAGCCCTGTTTCACGGCCCACGGGCGGTCGAACGCGCCGGCGATGCCGAAGTGCTGGTCGAAGGAGTCCGACGCACAACGGGTCGACCCGCGCAGACGGTCCATGACGAAGTCACGAACCGGAGCGGGAGTGGATTCCAGGATGTGGCGGTAGGTCTTCACGGTGTCGCGGGCCGACATGGCCGTGTAGCCCCAGTACCCCTCGTAGCCCGCCGGCGGCCGAACGGTGTCGGTGAGCCCGAGCCGCGTGACCATGCGGTCGACGATCGCCGGTCCGCCGTAGGTGGCCCAGTAGTGGTTGGCGGCGTTGTCGTCGCTGCTGCGGAGCATGGCGTCCAGGCGCGCGCGGTCGGCGGCCGGGATGGTGTCGGGGCTCCGGTTCCCCAGGAAGTCGAGGGCCAGCAGGAGCTTGACGATCGAGGCCGAGCGGAACGTCGCGTCCGGGTTCAGCTGTTCGGTGAAGGTGCCGGTCTGCCGGTCGAACACGGCGATTCCCGCGGTGACGCCGACGGGCACCTGGGCGCTCGTCCCGGCGACCGACGGAGTGTCACCGGCTCGGTCGGGTGCGGCCACGGCGGAGTGCGGGAGTGCGGCCCCGGTGAAGGCCAGCGAGAGGAAGGCCGCCGCCGCGACGAGAAGCCGTCTCGGTCCGCGGCGCGCGGTGGTGGCCGGTAAGGCGGTGCTGCTCATGTCGTGGTCCGTCCTCGCGTGGTGAGACGGCGGATGCCCGGGCTCGAAGGGAGCGGGGCGGCCGGCGCCGGCCGCCCCGCCGCACTTACGGGATGTTGCATTCCGTCATCCCGGGCCAGGGGTCGGTCGAGGTCCACACGTCGACCGCGGGGATGAACCCCCATCCCTGGTTGCTGCCCTGACCAGCGGCGATACGGTCACCCATGGTGTAGTACCAGATGTTGTTGCCCCCGTTGTGCCAGGCGCCCCGTCCCCAGCACACGAACCAGCTCGTCGAGGTGTCGATCCAGCCGATCACCGGGCACGCCGCGATGAAGCTCGCGCAGCCGTACAGCGGGGCGCCGGCACGGTTGCCGCACACCCAGTCACTCGGCCACGTGCGCTTGGTCCAGGCGTCGTAGTGGCTGACGTTGCGGTAGGTGCACGACGCCTGGGCCGAGAGAGGCCCGAGGCGGTCGGCGCCCGGCGCGCTCTGCACCGCTTGTGCGGTGTCGGCTTGCGGCGACGGCGACGCCTGGGCGGCCCCGCCGCCGAACAGCACCGCCAAGAGGGCGGCGACCACCGCCACCGCTCGTCTCACAGACATGATTCGGCCCCCGATGTCGAGAACGTGTTGGTCGGACGCCCGCGCGGAACCAAGGAGTTCCCGCGAGGCGTCGCTTGGAGGCCGAGCGTTCCACCAGGACTGTGTCCATGTCAGCGCTTGCGACCATGCGACATGAAAGACGATCGATAAGGGATACATCATGATTGCAGGCGAAACGGCTGCCGAAGGCACTGCTTCAACGGTTCCCGATCCGCGGATGCCGAGCCTTCACCAACTGCGGCTGTTCGTCGCCCTGGCGGAGGAACTCCACTTCTCCCGAGCCGCCGCTCGCCTGTTCATCACGCAGTCGGCACTCAGTCAGCAGATCAGGGACCTGGAGAGACGCCTCGGCCTGCGGCTGTTCGACCGCTCCAGCCGGGTCGTCACCCTCACCCCGCAGGGACACGTGCTGCTGGCCGACGCGCGCAGGGTCCTGAGAGCGGCGGAACGGTTGAGCCGCAGCGCCGCGACCCAGGCGCGGCGCCTCTCCGGACGGCTCGTCGTCGGCAGCATCGGTGCCGAGGCGGCCATGCCCTACACGCTCGCCGTGCTGCGGCTGCTGCACGAACGGCATCCACGGATCCAGATCGACGTGCGCAGCCTCAACTTCGCCGACCACTTCGATGCCCTGTTCCGGCAGGACATCGATGTCGCCTTCCTCCGGCCGCCGGTACCCGCGGGCATCGACGTGCAACACCTGGCGACCGAACCGCGGTTGGCCTGCCTGCCGGCGAGCGACCCGCTCGCGGCCCGGGAGCGGATCACCCTCGCCCAGCTGGCCCGCCGTCCGGTGATCGACGTCCCGTCGCACGTACCCAGGATCTGGTGGGACTTCTGGGCCGTGGACCCACGGCCCGACGGCACCCCCGTGCGCTACGGGCCGGTCGCCTCGGACATGGAGGGACTTCTCCACCTCGTGGCCCAGGGAAAGGGCATGTGCTTCCTGCCGGCGGCCGCCCGTGACCTCTTCCCCCGCCCCGGCGTCCGCTACGTCGACGTCACCGACCTGCCCCCGTCCACCGCGGCCCTCGCCTGGCTGAGGACCAACCGTGCCGAGCCCCTCGTCCAGGCCGTCGTCGGGGCGGCCACGTGCTTCGTATCGGCGCAGGAACCGGCCGGAGGGCCGACCGGAAAGGACCTCGCACATGTCAGGTCTCAGTCCGTAAACACCTCATAGATGCGCACGGATTCGCCTGCTACGGTACGCAGCTGCCGCCCACCGCACTGGGCAGCGACCCCTGCGGAGATCCGAGGAGATGGATCCCATGCACCCTGCCGTCACCCACCGCTCCCGCCCCATGGGCCGGGTCGTCGCCCTCGTCGCGGGAGCCGCCCTGGCCGTGACCGTCCCGTTCGCCGCGTACGCCGACTCCGTGGGCGTCACGGTCCGTACCCCCGGAGCCACGGCCGGCCCCGCGTCCGCGTTCGCCGAGATCACCACCGACGCCGCCTGCTCCAGCGGTCTGATCTCCGGCGGAGGCGTCAGCCAGACCATCGGCACCGGCACCTCCTCCAACGGCAACAAGATCAACGGCACCGTGCCCAGCCCGGACGGAAGCACCGAATACCTCGCCTCCACCGGCGTCGTCGGCACCGACGTCACCCACTGGCTCGGCATCGGCGGCAGCGGAGGAGCGGTCAACGGCTCCTTCTCCAGCACCCCGTACGCGATGTGCTTCACCAGCGGCCTCGTCGACCACACCCAGGTGGTGATGGACAAGCTGGCCGGACCCACCGCCGCCGGGACCGTCGGCCTCGTCACCGCCACCTGCCCCGCCGGCACCCGGCTGCTCGGCGGCGGCGCCCGCATCACCCCCGCGAGCGTCGGCAGCCTCAAGCCGATCGCGTCGTTCCCGACCTTCGACGACTCCGCCCACGGCTTCGGCCGGAAGGCGGCCGCCGACGGCGAGACGGACCCCGACTCCTGGACCGCGGTCGGCTGGAACGGCGGCGGAGGCAACAGCGACAACACCACCTACGCGTACGCCATCTGCAGCGGGAACGGCATCGACACCGAAGGGGCCACGGTCACCGTCCGGCACACCTCCGTCAGCGGTCCCACCACCGCCACCAGCGGGCGGACGGCCACCACCGGCTGCGCCGAAGGCGACGGCACGCTCGTCAGCGGCGGCGCCGCGATCAGCGGAGGCAGCCTCACCACCACGGACTTCACGGGACCGGGCTCCGTCGGCGACCACCTCAACGGCAGCTACCCCAGCACCTCACGTGCCGTCCCCGTCACCGACGGAACGACCACGGCCGCGTACTGGACCGCCGACGCCCACACCGGCGCCGGCAGCTCCCCGAACACGTACACCGACGCCTGGGCCCTGTGCGCCGACGACGGCATCTGACCCCGTACGCCACCCTTCCCCGGCCCTTCCCCGACTCGGCAGAAGAACTGACACATGAACACATCCCGCTCCCCACGGACCCCTTCGCTGGTCCTCGCCGGCGCCGCGCTGCTCGTCGCCGCCGCCGTCCACCCACCCGTTGCGACGGCCGCCGCCGGCCACCCACTCGTCACGGCGGCCCCGGCCGATCCCGTCTGCGGGGCGACGGGTGTCGCCACCACGGACCCGGGCGCCGGATGCGCCTGGACCGCGCCGGGCACCGACACCTTCACCGTCCCGGCCGGCGTCAGCTCCGTGACCGTGGACCTGTTCGGCGCGGAGGGCGGCAGCGCCGCCGGATACGTCACCCCCAACCCGCCCGCCACCGGTGCCCCCGGCGGGCGAGGGGGGCACACCCGCGCCACCCTGGCCGTGACCCCCGGTGAACTCCTCCAGCTCACCGTGGGCGCCGCCGGAACACCGGGCAGCTCCCGACGAGGGGAGTACGCCCGGCCCGGCGGTTACGGGCACGGCGCGGGCGGAGGCGGCGCCCACGGGGGAGGGGGCTCCGGTGGCGGGGCCTCGGATCTCCGCGTCGGAGCCTTCGGACCGGGCGAGCGGATCCTGGTCGCCGGAGGGGGCGGCGGGGCCGGAAACGGAGGGCCCGAGCTGCACGGCGGTGACGGTGGCGGCACGGCCGGCGAGCCCGGCGGCCAGGCCGCCGGGCCCGAGGGCTCCGGCATCGCCGGAGGCGGCGCGACCCGGACCGCGCACGGCACCGGAAGCCCCAACTCCCGGCTGGGCGGCCCCGGTGCACCCGGTGGCGCGACCGACCCCAACACCGGACTGCCCAACCCGGGCAGCGGCGGCGCCGGAGGAAACGGAGGGCGCGGCGGCAACGGCGGCGGAGGTGGGGGCGGCGGCTGGTTCGGCGGCGGCGGAGGCTCCGGGGGCGGCAACCCCGACAACCTGCCGGGCGCCGGCGGAGGCGGCGGCAGCGGCTACGCCGACCCCACCACCACACGGGCGAGCCTGACCCCCGGCGTCAACGCGGGCAACGGCCGGGCCGTCGTCTCATGGCGTCACGACACCACCCTCGCCCTCACCGCGGACACCACCACCCCGCTCTTCGGTCACGCCTCCACCCTCACCGCGGAGGTCCGCGCCTCGGCCGGTGGCACCCCGACCGGTTCCGTCGTCTTCCTCGACGGCGACGCACCGCTCGGCACCGTGCCCCTCTCGGACGGACGGGCCGAGCTGCGCACACCGGTCCTGCGGCCCGGCGACCACACGATCACCGCGCGGTACGAGGGCGATCCGCTGCACGGCGGGAGCGGCAGTCCGCAACCGCTCGCCGTCACCGTCGGGTTCAGCCGCCCCTGCCTGACGGGACACCACACGGGTCCGCTGACGGTGTCCCCGGGCGAGTCGCTCTGCCTCGGCGCCGGAGCACGGCAGTCCGGGCCGGTACGGATCGAGGCCGGCGGCGCGCTGGCGGCCTCGGACGCCGCCGTCACCGGACCGATCTCCGCCGACGGTGCCCGCGCCCTGTCGCTGTGCGGCATGCGCGTCATCGGCCCCCTGACGGTCCGTGGGACCACCGGCCCGGTCGCCCTCTGCGACGGCGGGTCGATCACGGGGCCGGTCACCCTCCAGTCCAACCGGGGCGGCACCACACTGACCGGCACCACCCTCACCGGCCCGCTGAGATGCGAGGACAACACCCCCGCTCCCGAACCGACCGGCATCACGGTGCACGGTCCTCGCTCGGGCCAGTGCCGCTGACACCGACGGCACGGCGCGGCTGAACACCGGGCGCGGGCAGGGGTGTACGGACCCGGCCCGCGCCCGGCGTCACGTGCGCGACCGCTGCCCCGGCTCCTGCCGAAACCCGCCCACCCGGTGCGGATCTTCGTTGTAGTGTCCGCGCCATGACTACCGATACCGCCGACGCGGAGTGCCTCGCCCTCACACGGAACCTTCGTCGCCGCGGCGCGATCGTCCTCGCCGTCTTCGCTCTCGTGTGGGCGTTCGCCGGCGGCTCCGGGATAGCGGCGGTCCCGGTCTCGGTCGCGGTCGGCGTCGTCGCGGCGGCGGTGACGGCCGGCGCGGTGGTGCTCGCCTTCCGGGGAACCGCGGGGCCGGTGACCCGCACGGTGCGGCTGCCGGAGAAGTGGAACCGGGGCGTCGGACTGGTCAACGGCGCCGAACTGGTGGCGATCTTCGTCGTGATCGCCGCGTCGAACGCCTCGGGCCACCCGGAGGTCATCCCGGTCGGCATCTGCCTCGTCGTGGGCCTGCACTTCTTCCCCCTGGCCCGCCTCTTCGACCAGGGGCAGTACCAGTGGACCGCGATCCTTCTGACAGCGGTGTCGCTGGTGGGTCTCGCCGTGCTGGGGGCCGGCGGCACGGCGGAGACGATCCGCACCGTGGTGGGTCTCGGCGCGGCGATCGTGCTGTGGGCCTCCTCCTTCCACGTGGCCCTGCGCGGCTGAACCACGGGCGGGGCCCGTCACCCCTTCCGTGCGGGGGGAACGAACGGTCCGGTCTCGGGGGCCACGCACTTCTCGACGACGGTCTCCTCGCCGGCCGCCGAGCCCTCGACGCAGAGCCGGCCGCCCCGGGAGCGCAGGTCGACGAAGAACCGCGTGGTCGCGCCGGACCGCTTGAGGTCGTGGATGCTCTCGTCGATGTAGCCGAGGTCGTTCAGGACCTTCCTGACCTCGGCGGGCGTCGGGTTCCGCAGCTCCCACAGCCCTTGGGCGATGCGCTCCTCATGGTGGTTGCTCGCGCACCAGTCACGGGAGTCCAGCTCCACCTCCGGGCCCGCTGTGGGGGTGACGGGTCCTTCGAGGGCGTCGGTGGCGGGATCGTCGGAGGGCAGCGTCTCGCCTCCGGGGGCCTCCGCGGGCCCCGGCGGTCCCGACAGCGGACCCGTGGGGCACCCGCGCGCCATCTCGTCCAGCAGCGCCGCGAAGGCGGCCTGCCGAGGGGAAGCGGCCGGCGCCTCGGTGTGCCGGGCGCCGACCGCGTCGGCGGGCTTCCCCGGCGCCGCCGCCGCACCCGACTGCCGAGTGCCGCAGGACGCGAGGGCCAGAGCCGCGAGTGCCGTCACCGCGAGGGTGATCCCCGGGCGGCGGGAGGGGCGGACAACCGTGGAGGCGAGGCTGGAAGTCGATCTCATGGGCACAGCTTCCGGTCCGGCGTCCGGCCCGCACATGAGTACCCGTACTCAACAGACCATGAGGTCCGGCGCGCCCCATGGCGCCGATCCACCCGGACGTACGGATGGCCGGTCGGCGGCCCGTGCGGTGGGGAACCGGGCGCCCCCGGGTCTCGTTCCTCACCCGTGAACGGTGGCGACAGGAGTTCGTATAGGCTCCAGCCGCACATGAGGAGGCGGCACCGATGAACGGGAGTGCTCGGCAGGTGGCGGCGGGGGATGCGCGGCGGGCGACCATCCGGGAGGTGGCCGCGCTCGCCGGTGTGTCGACGGCGACCGTCTCGCGGGTGCTGAACCGCAACTATCCGGTGGCGCAGGCGACCCGCGACCGGGTCGAGGGCGCGATGCGGGAGCTCGGCTATGTCGTGAACGCGCACGCACGCGCCCTGGCCGGAACCTCCAACCGCACCGTCGGGATCATCGTCAGCGAGATCGTCGACCCTTTCTTCGCGTACATCGCGCGCGGTGTCGAGCGGGAGGCGGCGCGCACCGGCCGACTCTGCCTGGTCTGCTGCACGCAGGGCGACGCCCAGCGCGAACTCGCCTTCGTCGACCTCCTGCACGAGCAGCGCGCCGACGTGGTCGTGCTGGTCGGGGGAAGCGTGGTGGACCGCGCCTACACCGCGGAACTCACCCGCAGGGCGGAGGACCTGCATGCCGGCGGCTCCTCCCTCGTGCTGTGCGGCCGGCCCTCGCTCGGGGGGCGGGTCCCCGCGGCGGCGGTGGAGTACGACAACGAGGGCGGCGCGTTCGCCATCACCGACCACCTGCTGACCCAGGGGCACCGCCGGATCGTCTACCTCGGCGGCCCGCCGGCCGTCTCGACCACCCTGGACCGCCTCGCCGGATACCGCCGGGCCCTCGAACTGCGCGGCGTGGCGCCCGACACCGGTCTGGTGCACACCGGCGCCTTCAGCAGGGGCTTCGGCTATCGGCGGACGGCCGAACTCCTCGCGGAGGGACTCGACTTCACCGCGATCTTCGCCGCCAACGACATCGTGGCGGCCGGCGCGGCGCAGGCCCTGGAGGAGGCGGGAGCCCGCATCCCGGAGGACGTCTCCCTCGTCGGCTACGACGACGTGCCCGTGGCGCAGGAGATGCGCCCGCGCCTGACCACCGTGCACATTCCCCTGGAGGAGATGGGCCGGCAGGCCGTGCGGCTCGCCACCCCCGGGGACGACGGCGACGACGCGGACGACGCCTGGCGGGCGCCGACGACGGGGGTGCACCGGCTGGGCACGCACATCGTGGTGCGCGACTCGGTGGCCCCGCCGAAGGCCCCGCGCGTCCGGCGCGCCCGCACCACATGACCTGAGGGAGCGCGGGCGGAAGGACCGGAGATGAGAACGCTTACCGTCTCGGTTCTCCCCGCGCTCCCTTCGGGTTCGTAGAAACCCGTAGAAACATTGCGTCTTCTCTTGCCTCGGCATAGCAACCGCTTACATCCTGTCGGGCAGTCAGAGGCCAGGCCCATGCCCCTCTCCGAGGAGACCGGATGCCCCACCTCCCCGCGCCCGACCGTCGCTCCGTCCTCACCGGCCTGGCAGGCGCCGGCGCCGCCGGCCTGCTGGGCACCGCCCCGGCACGCGCGGCCACCACCGCCGGCCCTCCGCGCACGCTCACCGTCACCGCGCGCCCCGCCGCCGAGAGCGAGCGGCTGCGCCTCGGCCAGGCGCTGCGCGGCAGCGAGTTCCACGCGACCGGCCTCTACGCGTCCCCGGGCGCCGAGGTCGGGCTCGACGTCCTGCCGTACGACGGGCTCGTGCCGACCCTCCGGATCGGTCTGTGGGACTACTACGGCGCGCTCACCGAGCCGCGCGCCCACCCGCTCAAGCCCGGAGCCAACACCGTCGTCGATCCCCACGGCGGTCCCGTCTACCTGACGCTGGCAGGCGACGGCGAGCGCGCCGGGGTGAGGTTCCGCTCCGGGGCCGTCCCCATGCCCGTCTTCACGCTCGGCCGCACCTCCGAGGCCGACTACCAGGCCCGGCTGGACGCCCTTCCCGACGTCCCGTACGTGGAGCTGACGGCGCCGCACACGATCCTCACCCTCACCCGGGAGGGAGCGCTGCTCCACCGGAGCGAGGACCACGACGCGCTCCTGGGGCTGCTGGAGACCGTCATCGCCTCGCACGCCGCCATCAGCGGTCTCGACGGGAGCTCCCCGACGCACCGCCGCAAGGCGGGCCCCTACCACTTCACCGAGGTCTCCAAGGTCCCCGCCGGTGTCGGCGCCTACGCCACCCACGGCTACAACGGCTTCCCGCGTGCCTATCTCGACCGGCTGACCACCGTCGAGGGGCTGCGCACCCGGGGCTGGGGGCTCTACCACGAGCTCGGACACCTGCATCAGCAGATGGCGTACAAGCCCTCGGGGCTCACCGAGGTCACCGTGAACATCTACTCCCTGGCGGCGCAGCGCACCCTGGGGCAGCCGTCCAACCTCCTCACCGTCGACCCGGCCACCGGCCTGAACCCCTTCCGCTCGGCCCAGGCGAAGTTCGGCACGGCGGGGCTCGCGTACGAGCGGTCCTTCGGCGCGTACGAGAAGCTCGTCCCGCTGCGTCAGCTGGAGCTCGCCTTCGGCGAGGACTTCTGGCCCCGGCTGCACAGGCTGGTCCGCGAGGAGAACCCGCAGTCCGACTGGACCGAGACCGCCAAGCGCTACCGCGCGCTCGCGACGTACTCCAGCCGTGTCGCCGGCCACGACCTCACCACCTTCTTCCTCGACCGCTGGGCCTTCCCCGTCGACGCCACGGGCCGGGCCGAGCTCGCCGCGCTGAACCTGCCCACGCCCCCCGTCGACCCCAGCACGCTGACCGACTGACGCCCCGTCCGGGAGGGACCGCCATGCACGACCTCACTCCCCGCAGACGCACCCTGCTCGCCGCCGGCATCGGCGCCCTCCTCCTCCCGCTGCCCGCGGGCGGAGGCGAGGCGCGGGCCGAGACCGCGGATGCGACGACCGACCCCTTCGACACCCTCCGGACCCGCGCCGCCGAGCTGGCCACCGGCGGCGCCATCGACCCCACCGACCCGGTCTACGCCACCGCGCTCGCCGCCCTGAACACCGCGGCGGCGACGGCATGGAGCACGCTGGACCGCGGCGCGGGCCGCACCGCCCTGTGGGCCGACCTCGCCCCCGTCACCGCCCCGGCCAACTTCAGCCTCTCGTACGGGCGACTGCTCACCCTGGCGACGGCCTGGACGACACCGGGGGCCACCCTGCACGGAGCGGAGGAGGTCGTCTCCGCGGTCGTCGAGGCGCTCGCCTTCCTCAACGACACGGCCTACCACCCCGCCAAGCCCGAGTCCGGCAACTGGTGGTTCTGGGAGATCGGCGCGCCCCGCGCCCTCATGGACGTCCTCGTCCTGCTCGGCGACCGCGTCCCCGCCGACCGGATCGCGTCCTCCTGCGCCGTCGTCGACCGCTTCTGCGCCGACCCCGACCGCCGGACCAACAGCCCCTCCCTCGCCGAGACCGGGGCCAACCGGGCCGACAAGGCGGCGATCGTGGCCCTGCGCGGCATCGTCGGCCGCAGCGCCGACAAGCTCGCGCTGGCCCGTGACGGACTGTCCGACGTACGCGACGCGGGCCGCAACAGCCTGTTCCGGTACGTCACCTCGGGCGACGGCTTCTACCCGGACGGCTCCTTCGTCCAGCACTCCCACGTCGCCTACACCGGCACGTACGGCAATGTCCTCCTCGGCCGGGTCGCCTACCTGGTCGCCCTGCTCGCCGGCTCGGAGTGGCGGATCACCGACAGCGGCATCTCGGTGATCCACGAGGCGGTCGAGCGGAGCTTCGCGGCCGTCACCTTCGACGGGCTGATGATGGACTCCGTCCGAGGCCGGGCGATCTCCCGCTCCCGGGAACGGGACTTCCACACCGGAGCCGGGACCACCACCAACCTGCTGCTCCTGGCGACGGGAGCGCCGCCGCCGTACGCGGCCCGGTGGCGGGCCATCGCCAAGGGCTGGATCCGCCGCAACACCGACACCCCCTACCTGCCGCTCGCCACCGTCCCCGCGCTCCAGCGCGCCGCGGCCGTCCTCGCCGACCCCGCGATACCCGTGGCCCCGCCCGCCGTCGGCCACACCGTCTTCGCCGACATGGACCGGATCGTGCACCGCCGCGACGACTGGACGCTGGCCCTGAGCCTGTCGTCCCGGCGCATCGCGGCCTACGAGGCGGGCAACGGCGAGAACCTCCACGGCTGGTACACCGGCGACGGCATGACCTATCTGTACGACGCGGACCGCGCCCAGTTCTCGGACGACTTCTGGCCCACGGTCGACCCGTACCGGCTTCCCGGAACCACGGTGGACACCCGGCCGCGCGCCGACGCGGGCAGCGCGCCCGGCACCAGCACCCACAAGCCGACGAACGCCGTCGCGGGCGGCGCCGTGCTGCGCGGGCGGTACGGCGCCGCCGCCATGGAGCTGATCGCGGCCGGCAGCACGCTGCGGGCCCGCAAGGCGTGGTTCTGCCTCGACGACGCCGTGGTCGCCCTCGGCACCGGGATCACGGCCTCCGACGGACGTACCGTCGAGACGATCGTGGAGAACCGCAATCTGCACGCCGACGGGACCCCCGGGCTCGTCGTCGACGGACGGACGCGGTCCGAGGGCCTCGGCGGCGCCGCGGTGGTGCCCGGGGCCCGCTGGGCACATCTGGAGGGGGTCGGCGGCTACGTCTTCCCCGGTGGGGCCGATCTGAGCATCCTGCGCGAGGAGCGCACGGGGTCCTGGCGGGACATCAACACCGGCGCGGACACCGGTGGCCCGAGCGACCCCGTGACCCGGCGCTACGCGACCCTCTGGCTCGACCACGGCGTCTCGCCGGCCGACGCCGGCTACGCCTACGTGCTGCTTCCGGGCCACGGGGTGGTGCGCACGGCCGCCTGGGCCGCCTCCCGCCCCGTGGAGATCCTCGCCAACACCCCGCAGGCGCAGGCGGTGCGCGTACGACGGCTCGGGCTGGTCGCCGCCCACTTCTGGACCGCGTCCGGTGCCGCCGGCATCACGGCGAGCGGGCCCGGCACGATCCTGGTGCGACGGCGTGGCACGAGCGTCTCGGTGGCCGTGGCCGACCCGGGACGCACCGAGACCACCCTCTCCTTCGAACTGCCCTGGGCGGTCAGGAGCGTCACGAGCGCCGACGACACGGTCACCGTCACCACGGGCCGCCGGCCCCTGGTGACGGTCCAGGTCGGCGGCTCTCGTGGACACACCCACAGCGCCGAACTCCGCTGAAGCGCCGAGCGGCCCCGCTCGGGCGCGGGACGCACCGCGCCCCGGCGGAGCCGCGCGGCGGCAAGGGCGACGGCGCCACGCGGGGCGCGGCTCCCCGGGTCGGGCCCCGAGGGGAGCGGATGATGTTCGTCCACGGCCCGGACGGTCCACGGAGCGCGGCGAGGCTCGGCCCGAGCGCACGCGACTCCGTCCGAGGGCCGAGCGGCGGCCGAGGCCACGGTCCGGCGACGGGCCTCGTGACCCCGGTCATCCACCGGCACCCCCGAACCACAGGAAGTGAGGCACCCGTGCCCGCACCGTACGTGCAGCTCCCGGCGACCGACCGCGTCCTCTCACCGCGCACCGGCTGGACCCGCGCGCACTGGGAGGCGGTGGCCGATTCGCTGCTCGCGGGGGTGGCGCCCTACGCCACCCCCGGCTTCGCCCAGTACCGGCTGCCGGGCCGGGCCGGCTGGTCGGGAGTGGTCTGCGACGGTCTGGAGGGCTACGCGCGGACGTTCCTGCTCGCGGCCTTCCGGATCGCGGGAGCCGGCGGGGACGTGGACCCGCGGCTCGTCGAGCGCTACGCGACGGGCCTCGCCGCCGGCACCGACCCGGAGTCCGGGGAGCCATGGCCCCGGCTGACGGACTGTTCGCAGCAGATGGTCGAGGCCGCCTCCGTCGCCATCGGCCTGCACGAGACCCGGCCCTGGATCTGGGACCGGCTGGACACCCGGGTCCAGGAGCGCGTGGTCGACTGGCTCTCCGGCTTCGTCGGCCGCCGGACCTGGGACAACAACTGGCGGCTCTTCCAGGTCGTGTCCGAGCAGTTCCTCGCCTCCGTCGGCGCGCCGTACGCCCAGGAGGACATCGACGGCGGCCTGGACCGGATCGACGACTGGTACCTCGGCGACGGCTGGTACACCGACGGCGACGGCCGCAACTTCGACCACTACAACGGATGGGCCCTCCATCTCTACCCGCTGCTGTGGGCCCGGATCGCGGGCGAGGAGGACGGCGAAAGGGCCAAGGTCCACAAGGAGCGCCTCGGCGCGTTCCTCGGCGGATACGCGCACTTCTTCGGAGGGGACGGCGCGCCGCTGCACCAGGGCCGCTCGCTGGCCTACCGGTACGCCGCCGTCGCCCCGGTGTGGATGGGCGCGCTCAGCGGCGCCACGCCGTACGCCCCCGGTCTGACCCGCCGTCTCGCCTCCGGCGCGGTCCGCCACTTCACCGAGCGCGGTGTCCCGGACGAACGGGGGCTCCTCCCGCTCGGCTGGTACGACACCTTCCTGCCCAGCACCCAGCCGTACTCGGGACCCGCCTCTCCCTACTGGGCGAGCAAGGGCTTCCTCGGACTGCTGCTGCCGCCGGACCACGAGGTGTGGACGGCGCGCGAGCTGCCGCTGCCCGTCGAGGAGGCCGACCGGTACACCGCCCTGCCGGTGCCGGGCTGGCTGCTGCACGGCACCCGGCACGACGGAATCGTCCGGCTGGTCAACCACGGCAGCGACCACAACCCGCCCGAGCCCGATGACGCCTCGGACGACCCGCACTACGCCAAGCTCGGCTACTCCACGCACACCGCACCGCAGAGCGCCCCGCACGCCTGGGGGCGCGCGGTCGACAACCACATCGCGCTCGTCGACGCCGACGGCACGCCCAGCCGCCGCGTCCGCATCCACCCGCTCGGAACCGGGGACCGCAGAGCCGCCTCCTGGTACGCGGCGCGCCTGCCCGGCGACGACACCGAGTACCGCGTGGAGACCACCTCGCTGCTGCACGGCCCGTGGGAGATCCGGGTGCACCGCGTCGAGGCACCGCCCGGTGTCACCGTCCGCGAAGGCGGACACGCGCTCGCCGACGCGCGGCAGCCCGCCGCGCACACCGGTCCGCACTGGGCGACCGCCCGCCGCCACGACGGACTGACCAGCGCGGTCGTCGGTCTGCACGGCTGGCAGGAGGCGGCCGTGGACCGCGACGTCGAGGCGAACGCCCTCGGCCCGCACTCGGCGGTCCCGTATCTCAGCTCCGCACCGCACCCGGGCGGACGCAGCGTCCATGTGACCCTCGTCGTCCTGTCCGGCGACGCCGTCCATCCGGCGGAGCTCCGCGAGGCCGTCTCCGTGACGGTCGACGGCGCCGCCGGCGTGACCGTCGGCTTCCCCGACGGCACCGAACTCCGCGCCTGACCAGGGCGGTCGGGCCGGTCCTTCCCCCAACCCAGCCCCATGGAGGAGAGATGAACCGCTTCCTCGCGCACCTTCGTTCGGCGAGACCACCGGTCGTGGCGGCCGCGCTGCTCGCCGTGCTCTCCGTGTTCTCGTTCGCCCCCGCGTCGGCCGCACCCGAGGGGCGGGACGGCGGGAGTCCGGCGTCCGCCACGGCGGCGGGGTACGCCGTCGCCGAGAACAAGTACCGGGCGGACGCGGGCCTCGGCACCTGTCTGCGCACCTTCGACGGCGACGACACCGTGCGGGTCGGCGACTGCGCCGCCGCGGGCACCCCGACCGACCAGACCTCCATGCGGCAGTGGCAGGCGGTGGACCAGGGCGACGGATACGTCCTGATCCAGAACAAGCACAAGGCGGACGCCGGGCTCGGCAGCTGTCTGCGCACCTTCAGCGGCTCCGCCGACGTCCGCGCGGGTGCCTGCACCGGCACCGGCACCCCCACGGACTACACCTCCATGCGCCTGTGGCAGGCGGTGGACCAGAGCAACGGATACGTCCTCCTGCAGAACAAGTACCGGGCGGACGCCGGGCTCGGCACCTGTCTGCGCACCTTCAGCGGCGACGACACCGTCCAGGTCGGCGACTGCGCCGCCGCGGGAGGGGCCACCGACTACACCTCCATGAGGCTGTGGGACTCCGCGGCCTTCGCCGCCGCCGGCTGGCCCACCCGCCCCGTGACCGGACAGAAGCGTGCCCTCGTCGTGGCGACGCACTGGAACGACGCCACCCCGGCCGATCCCGCACCGATCCGCCAGGCGACCCTCGGCGACGGCTACCCCTCGCTGCGGTCCTATCTCCAGGAGGTGTCCGGAGGGGCGCTCGACCTCACGGGCGACATGGTCGAGAACGTCGACCTGGGCGCGCGCCCGGCCGCCTGCGACTCCGCGGCGATCCGGAGCTCCGCGAGGTCGGCCGCGCTGGCCCGGGGCGTGAACCCGGACACGTACGACTACGTCTTCGTGGACATCTCGCGTCACTCGGCGTGCGCGTTCGAGGGGCTGGCCTCCCAGCCCGGCAACTGGATCATCTCCAACGGCGTCGGCCACAAGACCTGGATGTGGACCCACGAGTTCGGCCACAACCTCGGCTTCCAGCACTCCGCCACGCTCAAGAACTGCCCGACGGCGGGCACGGTGACCCGGGTGAACGGCAGCTGCACCCAGGCCGGAGGCGACGACCCGACGGACACCATGGGCGGCGGCGGCATGCACCTCTACCCCGTCGGCTACCGCCAGTTCGCCGGCTGGATCCCGGAGGCACAGGTGGTCGGGATCGGCTCCACCGGCGGCTACTCCCTGGGCGTGCTGGGGGTGAGCGGCACCCAGGAGTACCGCGTCGCCCGCGGTGACGGCACCCACCTGTCCCTGGAGTTCCGCCGTCCCACCCCGCCGTACGACGCCTACACCGACACCGATCCGCTGGTGAACGGCGTGATCGTACGCATCGTCACCAGCGGCGGAACCATCCACAACAGGCTCGTGGACGCCACGCCCGCCACCGCGACCACCGCGGACGCGCCGCTGGCCGCGGGCAGGACACTGGTCGACGAGATCGCGAACGCGGCGGTCACCGTGTGCTCGGTCTCGGCCCAGGGCGCGGACCTCCGGGTGGCGGTGGGCGGTACGACGCCCCCTGCCTGCTGATCCCGGCAGCCGGACTCGGTGGCCCCCCGCTCACCGGCGGGGAGCCACCGAGTCGCGCACGACGACATGGGTGCCCAGCCGGACCCGCCGCGCCGCCGGTGGGCGCCAGGCGTCGCCGTCCTCGACGGGGAGCGCGCCGCGGACGGCCCTGCGCCCCATCTCCTCCAGCGGGACGTGAACGGTCGTGAGACGGGGGCGCACCGTCAGGGCGGCGGGGATGTCGTCGTACCCGACGAGGGAGACGTCCTCGGGAACGCGCCTGCCGGCTTCCTCCAGCGCCTGCAGCGCGCCGATGGCCACCATGTCGTTGGCGGCGAAGACGGCCGTGAACTCCAGCCCCGACGCGAGGATCCGGGAGAGCTCGCGCCAGCCGAAGGCCGGGCTGAAGGCGCCCGTCCTGACGAGCTCGGGAGCGGGCCTGACGCCGCGCAGCGCGAGCGCTCTGCGGTGGCCCGCCAGGCGGTCGCGGGTCGTGGAGAGGGCCGGCGGGCCCCCGAGGTAGAGGATCCGCTCGTGGCCGCTGGTGAGCAGGTGGTCGGTGACGGCGAAGGCGCCGCCCTCGTTGTCGTACTCGACCGACGAGGTGGGCAGGTCGTCGCCGATCGAGGGACGGCCGCAGAGCACGAGCTGCATGCCTCCGTCGTCGAGTTCCCGTGCCTTGCGGGCCAGTTCGCGCCTGTACGAGCGGTCGTCGGTGCTGCCGCCCACGAGGATCACCGCGGCCGCCCGACGCTCCTGCATCAGCTCGATGGCTCCCAGCTCGCGCCGTGGATCGCCCTGGGTGGTGCACACCAGGCACAGCCGGTTGCCGGCCGCGGCCTCGCGTTCCACGCCGCGCGCGATGAAGGCGTAGAAGGGGTCGACGACGTCGTTGACGATGATGCCGACCGTCTGGCCGTCGGTGCCCGCGAGGGCGCGGGCGTGGGCGTTGACGACGTAGCCGAGCTCGCGGACGGCGGCCTCGACGCGTTCCCGTGTGGCGGAGGAGACGGGGTAGTTCCGGTTCATGACGCGGGAGACCGTCGCCGTCGAGACCCCCGCGTGGCGGGCGACGTCGACGACGGTGGCGCGGCGCTGCCCCTCCGCGGCCGCCCTCCGGCCGGTCATGCCCGGCGCGCCAGGTCCTCGTGGCGGACGGGGTGCAGCAGCGGCTCGCCCCGGGCGAAGCGGGCGAGTTCGTCGACGGCCAGCGCGCCCAGGCGGCCGACCTCGTTCCCCAGGGCGCCGGCGAGGTGCGGGGTGACGAAGGCGTTCGGCAGGTCCCACAGCGGGTGGCCCTCGGGGAGGGGTTCGGGCGAGGTGACGTCGAGCACGGCGTCCAGCCGGCCGGCGACGAGCTGTTCGGTGAGGGCCTCGGTGTCGATCAGCGCGCCGCGGGCGGTGTTGACCACGAGCGTTCCCGGCCGCATGAGACCGAGGCGACGGCGGTCCAGCAGGTGGTGGGTGTCCGGGGTGTCGGGCGCGTGGACCGAGACCACGTCGCTGGTGGCGACCAGGGTGTCCAGGTCGACCAGGGTCCAGCCGTGGCTCTCGGCCTCGGCGGGGGTGACGTACGGGTCGTAGAGCCGCACCGTGGCGTCGAGCAGCCGCAGCATGTCGAGGAGCCGGCGGCCGGTGTGGGAGGCGCCGATGATCCCGACGATCAGGCCGTGCGCGCCGAGCCAGGGCCTGCCGCGCAGGTCGGCGGGGGTGCGATGGGTACGGCGCGCGCGGAACAACTCGGCCAGCGAGAAGGCGCGTTTGGCCCCGAGGACGATCGCGGCGAAGGCGAACTCGGCGACGGGCACGGCGTTGGCCGCCGCCGCCGAGGAGACGACGATGCCGCGGCCGTGGACCTCCGGCGTGAGGAAGGTCTTCACGGTGCCCGCCGCGTGGATCACCGCGCGCAGCCGGGGCGCGGCGTCGAGCACCTCGGCGTCGACGGCGGGGCATCCCCAGCCCGTGACCAGCACCTCCGCCCCGGCGAGCAGCGAGCGGGCGGCGGGGGAGGAGAACTCGGTCAACGGGCCCGGTCGCAGCAGACGCGCCGTGGACAGCAGACGCGCATGCACATCGGGCGGAAAGACGCTCTCCAGTTGAGCGGGATCCATGGCCAGTGCGGTGTGCGGCCGTCGGAACGTGCGGGCTCCCACTGTGCCTCCGGGATAGTAAACGTGTACTGCGGTGAGGGAACCGTAGGGACACGGCAGTTGGAGCGTCAAGGGCTTCTTTTCAACCCGCCCTATTGACGCGGGGGTTAAGCGGTTACTACCTTCCGGCGGCAGAAACCCGCTCCACCCTCAGGGCCCGATCGGGCGCGCCTCACCGCCGAACAGGACTGCTCATGGCCGAAACAACGTCCCCTCCGCCGCGGGCCGTTCACCGACTCCCGCTCCGGCAGCGGCTCCGGCGCGACAAGACGATGCTGCTCCTGTGCCTGCCGGGGTTCCTGTACTTCGTGGTCTTCCACTACGTACCGCTGCTCGGCTACGTCGTGGCCTTCCAGGACTACCAGCCCTACCTGGGCTACATGCACAGCGTCTGGGTCGGCCTCGCCAACTTCACCTCGGCCTTCACCGACCCCGACTTCTGGTCGGCCACCGGCAACACCCTGACGATCGCCGTCGTGCAGCTGGTCCTGTTCTTCCCGGTACCGATCGCGCTGGCCCTGCTCCTGAACAGCATCGTCAGCGACAAGCTGCGCCGCTTCGTCCAGAGCGTCGTCTACCTGCCGCACTTCATCGGCTGGGTCATCATCGTCTCGATCTTCCAGCAGATCCTGGGCGGCGCCGGCGTCGTGCCCGACCTCCTGGCGGCGATGGGCCTGCCGCGCTACGACATGATGACCGACCCGGACGCGTTCCCCTGGCTACTGGCGCTCCAGGTCATGTGGAAGGACGCCGGCTGGGGCACCATCATCATCCTCGCCGCGCTGCTCTCCATCGACCGCGGTCTGTACGAGGCCGCCGCGATGGACGGAGCGGGCCCCTGGCGCCGCTTCTGGCACGTCACGCTCCCCGGACTCTCCCCGGTCGTCGTCCTGCTGCTGATCCTCAACCTCGGCAACATCCTCACCGTGGGCTTCGAGCAGATCCTCCTCCAGCGCGACGCGGTCGGCCCCGGAGCCGGTGAAGTCCTCGACACCTACGTCTACTTCCACGGCATCAAGGACAACGAGTGGGGCACCGCCGCCGCCGTCGGCCTGGTCAAGGCCGTCATCGGCACCGTCCTCGTCGTCGGTGCCAACACGTTCGCCCACCGGCTCGGCCACGAAGGGGTGTACCGCGGTGCTGACCGCTGAGAAGACATCGCGCCGCAAGGGCGCCCTCCCGCGAGCCGTCCCCGCCGGCGAGCGGACCGACCACCGCGCGCTGCGCCCCTCGGGTGTCCGTCCGCCGTGGATGGAGCAGCCGACGCGGCTCGGACAGGCCGGCAAGGCCGTCGTCCTCGTCCTCGTCGTCGCGCTGGTCGCCTACCCGCTGCTCGGGGTGATCGGCACGAGCCTCGCCTCGCAGAGCGACATCATCACGTCCAACGGGCTGGTCCTCTGGCCCGACCACCCCAACCTCGACGCCTACCGCACCGTCTTCACCGGCGGTGTCGTCACCCGCGCCCTGCTGGTGAGCCTGGGCATCACCCTCGTCGGCACGCTCGGCGGCCTGCTCTGCACGATCGGCATGGCGTACGGCCTCTCGCGCCGGGAGGTGACCGGCTCCCGCGTCATCCTCATGACCGCGCTGTTCACGATGCTCTTCCACGCGGGCGTCATCCCCCACTTCCTCCTGGTGAAGGAGCTGGGGCTCTACAACACCTTCGCCGCGCTCGTCCTGCCGACGATGGTCAGCGCCTTCAACCTCGTCGTGATGCGGGCCTTCTTCATGAACCTGCCCCAGGAGCTGTACGACGCCGCGAAGGTCGACGGTGCGGGCGATCTCCGGATCCTCGTCAGGATCGTGCTGCCGCTGTCCAAGGCGGTCATCGCCGTGGTCGGCCTCTTCTACGCGGTCGCGTACTGGAACGCCTACTTCAACGCGCTTCTCTATCTCGGCGACAACGAGAAGTGGCCGCTGCCGATGGTGCTGCGCACCTTCGTCCTCCAGGGGCAGAGCCTCGCCGACGGCTCCGTCGGCGAGGCCGCGTCCCCGCAGCAGGCGGTGCAGATGGCCGTGCTCGTCGTCGCGGTCGTACCGATCCTGCTCGTCTATCCCTTCCTCCAGAGGTTCTTCACCAAGGGCGTCCTGACCGGCGCCGTCAAGGGCTGAGCATCCGCCCGCAGACCCCCACCCCCCGCGAAATCCCCGTCCCGTACGCCCTTTCGCTGAGGAGACCTCAGATGTCCGGCTCCACGTTCATCAATCGGCGCACCCTGTTCCGCTGGGGTGCGGGCATCGGCCTCGGAGCGGCCGCGGCCCCCCTGCTCGCCGCCTGCGGCGACGGCGGCAGCACGGCGAAGGCGGAGGCGAAGAGCGCCGCGCTGATCCCCCGCACCACCGTCCGCAACATCGGTCTCAAGGCCGACCTCCCGGGCACGGCCGCCGGTGTCCCGCAGGGCTACTTCTCGTACCCGGCCGAGCCGCTGCGCGCCACCCGGGGCACCCCGCTCAAGGGGGCCGGGAGGATCACGGCGGTCACCGAGACCTTCACCACGCCGCCGCCCGCCCGGGAGAAGAACGCCGCCTGGCGCGCCATCGAGAAGACGCTGGGCACCGAGGTCGACTTCACGGCCGTGCCCGCCGACGACTACCCCGCCAAGTTCTCCACCATGGTGGCCGGCGACAGCCTGCCGGACATCTTCATGTACCCGGAGACCGGTGGCGTCGACGATCTGCCCGGCTTCCTCGGAGCCACGTGCGCCGACCTCACACCACACCTGGCGGGCGACGCGATCGAGGACTACCCGAATCTCGCGGCCATCCCCGAACAGGCATGGCGCCAGGCGATCTTCGGCGGCCGCCTCTACGGCATCCCGATCACCCGATACGGCACCACCGGCGCGGGCTTCTACCGGCACGACCTCTTCGCACGGGCCGGCGTCACCAGCCTCGACCAGATCACCGACATGGACCGGTTCGTCGAGCTGGCCAAGGAGCTGACCCGGCCCAAGGAGAACCAGTACGCCTTCTCCGCCGGCGTCACGACCCTGCTCGCGGAGTCCGCCGGGGCCCCCTACTTCTGGTCCATGGACCCCACCTCGGGGAAGTGGACGTACCAGCTGGAGACCGACGCCTACCGACTGGCCGTCGAGACGGCCGCCAAGCTCTACAAGGCGGGCTGCTTCCACCCGGGCACGGTCCAGATGGTCGGCGCGCAGAAGGCCGAGTACACGAACCTGTTCAAGAGCGGCAGGGCCGCGTACGTCTACGACGGGATGCCCGCCTACCTCCAGCCCGGCACCGGCTACGTCGACGCGATGGCGGCCGTCGACCCCTCCTTCGACGTGCGGCCCATGACCCCGTTCGGCGCGAGCGCGGTCGCCTGGATGGACAACGTCGCCCTCCAGAACACCCACATCAGGAAGGCCGACGACAAGCGCGTCAAGGAGATCCTCACCCTCGCCGACTTCGCGGCGTCGCCGTTCGGCTCCGTCGAATACACCCTCATCCACTACGGGGTCGAGGGCGTCGACCACGAGCGGGACGCCAAGGGCAACCCGAAGCTCACCAAGCAGGGCGTCCAGGACATCGCCGTGCCGTGGAACAAGCTCGCCTCCCCGGTTCCGCCGCTGTTCAACGCGGCGTCCGAGGACGCCGTCCGGCACGTCCACGACGCCTACACCCGTCTGATCCCGCTGATGCGGCACGACCCCACACAGGACTACGCCTCGCCGACCTGGGACTCCAAGGGCAGCGGCAGTCTCCTCACCATCCACCAGGACGGCGTCAAGGACATCGTCGCCGGCCGCAAGCCGATCTCCTCGTACGACTCCGTGGTGCGCAAGTGGCGCGCCGCGGGCGGCGACACGTGCCGCGCCGAGTTCGAGCAGGCATCCCGGAAGGGGAAGAAGTGACCACCATGAGACGTGCGCTCCTCGTCAAGGCATGCGGTGCCGCCATCGCCACGGCGATCGCCCTGCCCCTGCTCGGCACACCGGCCCACGCCCACGGCTTCGACCCGAAGCCCGGCTCCGACGGCGTCGGCGACCCGCTCTTCCCGACCCTCGGCAACGGCGGCTACGACGTCCGGCACTACGACCTGTCCTTCGACTTCACCCCGGTGACCTACGACTTCACCGGCACCATGAGGATCCGCGCGAAGGCCACGCAGGACCTCTCCTCCTTCAACCTCGACATCGACTCGCTCGCCATCGACGCCGTGCGGGTGAACGGCCGGGAAGCCGCCTGGGCCGTCTCGCTCGGCAAGAGCGGCCAGGAACTCACCGTCACCCCCGCCGGCGGCCTGCGCGACCACCGCCCCTTCGACGTCACGGTCAGCTACCACGGAAACGGGAAGACCAAGCCGATCGGCGCGCCGGGCTGGCGCCACATGAGCGACGGCGGCTTCGTCTCCGCGGCGCAGTCCTCCCGCGCCGACACCTTCGCCCCTGTCAACGACACGCCGATGGACAAGGCGGGCTGGACCTTCCACCTCACCGCCCCGGACGGCTGGACGCCCGCGGCCAACGGCACGGCGACCGGCACCCGCCCCGCCGGCGACGGGAAGACCACCTTCGACTTCCGCCTCGACGCCCCGATGGCCTCCGAACTCCTCGGCATCTCGGTGGCGAAGCAGACGCTGCTGACCGGTCGGGGGCCGCACGGGGTGCGGCTGCGCCACTACGTCCCCGAGGACCAGGTCGACACCTACCGGCCGATCGTCGAGCGGACCGGCGGTCAGATCGCCTGGCTGGAACAGACCCTCGGCGTGCGCTACCCCTTCGACACCTACGGGATGCAGATCGTCCGCGACGGCTACTCCGACGCCCTGGAGAACCAGACCCTCTCGCTCTTCGGACCCGGCTGGTTCAGGAACGCCGCCACGTCGACGACGTACACGAACGTCATGATCCACGAGCTGACCCACCAGTGGTTCGGCGACTCCGTCACCCCCCGCACCTGGCAGAGCGCCTGGCTCAACGAGGGGCCCGCCGTCTACTACGCCGCCCTCTGGGCCGACCAGCAGGGCACCGCCTCCCTGGAGGACAAGATGCGCACCGCCTACGGAAAGCTCGACGCCGTGCGCAAGACCGACGGTCCGCCCGGCCGGCCGACCGCCCTCGGCGGGTTCACCATCTACGACGGAGCCGCCGTCGTCCTGTACGCCCTGCGGCAGCAGGTCGGCCAGGAGGAGTTCGACGCCGTCATGAAGTCCTGGCTGATCACCCACCGGCACGGCAACGCCGACTCCGAGGACTTCATCGACAACGCCGTGCGCGTGACGCACGACCCCGCGGTGCGGCCCTTCCTGGAGGAGTGGCTGTTCGGCCAGGACAACCCGGCCATGCCGGGCCATCCCGAGTGGAGCTGATGCCGACCATGAACGGCACCCGACTGATCCTGGCCCTCGCCACGACGGCCGCGCTGCTCTCCGCCGCCCCGGCCGCGCAGGCCGGGGCGGGCCCCCGCACCCTGCACGCCGCCCCCGACGGCTCGGGCTCGACCTGCAGCCCCGGGCGGCCCTGCTCCCTCGACGGCGCCCGTGACGCCGCCCGCGCCGTCCACGGACGCGACGTACGCGTCGAACTCGCCGACGGGACGTACGCGTTGAGCGAGCCCCTGAGGCTCGGCGAGGCCGACTCCGGGCGGGACGGACACACCGTCACCTGGACGGCCGCACCCGGGGCCGAGCCCGTGCTGTCCGGCGGCCGGGCGCTCACCGGCTGGACGGAGAACGCCGACGGCACCTGGACGACCCGGGCCCCCGACGGCATCACCCCACGCCAGCTCTTCATGGGCGGCGTCCGGGCCGTCCGGGCGCGCGGCGACTCCTGCCCCGCCTCCGTGTGCGACGCCACCGCCACCGGCATGACCGGCGCGCTCGCCACCGGCATCGCGGACTGGGCGAGGCCCACCGACGCGGAGGCCGTCATCCGGGTCCGGTGGCGCAACTACCACTGCCGGATCGCCTCCGTGACCGGCGACCTCATGACGTTCGCCCAGCCCTGCTGGACCAACTCCGCCTCCGGCACCGGCCGCACCGGGCCCGCCTGGGACACGACCACCGTCGACTCCGCCCGCTACACCAAGGTCTCGTTCTTCGAGAACGCCCGTGAACTGCTCGACCAGCCGGGCGAGTTCGTCTGGGACGCCGCCGCACGCACGGTCACGTACCTGCCGCGAGCGGGCGAGGACATGCGCCGGGCCGAGGCCGTCACCCCCGTCACCGAGAACCTGCTCACGCTCGACGGCGTCCATGACGTCCGCATCACGGGCCTGGGCTTCGCCCACGCCGCCTACCGCCGGCCCTCCACCGACGAGGGGTACGCGGGGACACAGGCGGGCCTGACCCTGACCGGCGCCACCGGGCCCGTCGACCACGCGGGCCGTCACTACACCAAGCCCGCCGCCGCGCTCACCGTCAGGGGCGGCCGGCACGTGGTCGTCGAGCGGGCCGACTTCGCCCGCCTCGGCGGCGCGGGCGTGATCTTCGAACACGGCACCCAGGACTCGGTCCTCACCCGCTCCCGGTTCACGGATCTCTCCTCCGGGGCCGCGTACATCGGCGACACGGAGCCCCTGCCCGCCGCCGAACTCGCCGGGGCGCGCAACACGGTGTCGTACAACACCGTCCGGCGCGCGGGAGTGGAGTACACCGACGCCGTCGGCATCTGGGCGGGCTACGAGGCCGAGACCGTCATCGACCACAACACGCTGGACGACCTGCCGTACTCCGGCATCTCCGTCGGCTGGGGCTGGAACCAGCCCGAGGCCCGGCACTCCGTCCTGCGCGACAACCGCGTCACGAACAACCGGATCACCGACGTCATGCGCGTCGCGCACGACCAGCACGACGGCGGCGCGATCTACACCCAGGGAGCGCAGCCCGGCACCGTGATCTCCGGCAACTACGTCAACCGCAGCGCGTACGGCAACACCGAGCGCGACGGCAACGGCATCTACCTCGACGAGCAGTCCAGCCACATCACGGTCACCCGCAACGTGCTCACCCGTGTGGGCTACAAGTGGGTCTCGAACTGGGCCGACTACGGCATCGACAACCACGCCACCGGCAACTGGACCGACACCGCCGCGCCCTCCCTGACCGGCACCGGCTCGACCATGACCGGCAACCACACCGGGCTCGACCGGCTGCCCGCCGAGGCACTGCGCGTCGCCGCGTCCGCGGGCGCCGCCGGCCGGGGCCCGGTCGAACAGCTCCGCCCCGACCTGGCCCGCGCGGGCACGGCCACCCAGTCGTCCACCGACGGCGCGGCCACCGCGGCCCACGCCACGGACGGCGACACCACCTCCGACACCCGCACCCTCGCCGAACCCGGGGCGTGGTGGCAGGTGGACCTCGGCGCCGTCCACCGTGTCGGACAGGTCGAGATCTGGAACAACAGCTCCATGACCACGGCCGACTTCGACGTCCGGCTGGCCACCACGGCGGACTTCTCCGACGCCACGACGGTCCACGTCACGGGCAGGGCGCTCCGTCCCACCCTGCTCGACACCGACCGGGAGGCCCGTTTCGTCAGGATCACGCTCAGTGGCACCGGGCGCGTGGCCCTGGCCCACGTCCTGGTCCACCCGTAGCGACTCTCCACAGGAAGGCAGCATCCATGACCGCCCCCTCCGACCTGCGCCTCGGCGTCCTCGGCTACGGACTGCGCGGCGCCCTCGCCCGCACCGCACACCGGCCGGGCGCGGGCGCCCGTGTCACCGCGCTCGCGGACCACGACGCCACGGCGCGCAAGGAGGGGGCCCTGGCCTTCCCCGACGCGCGGGTGACCGGCGACCACCGGGAGGTGATCGCCGCCCCCGACATCGACGCGATCCTCGTCCTCACCCCCGACCACACCCACGCCGAGGTCGCCTGCGAAGCCCTCAGGGCCGGCAAGCCCGTCTTCGTGGAGAAGCCCCTCGACATCGGCGTCGAACGCTGCGACGAGATCCTGCGGACCGCGTACGAGACGGGAACGCGGCTGTACGTCGGGCACAACATGCGCCACATGCCCGTCGTCCGCCTGATGCGCGACATCATCGCGCGCGGCGAGATCGGCCGGGTGAAGACCGTATGGGTACGGCACTTCGTGGGCTACGGAGGCGACTGGTACTTCAAGGACTGGCATGCGGAACGCCGGAACACCACCGGACTTCTGCTGCAGAAGGCCGCGCACGACATCGACGTCCTGCACTGGCTCGCGGGCGGCTGGACACGCCAGGTCCAGGCCCTGGGCGACCTCATGGTCTACGGCGACAACCCGCACCGGCGCGCACCCGGCGAGCCCAAGGCTGACGACTGGTACACCGTCGACGGCCACTGGCCCCCGCACACCCAGCGCGCCCTCAACCCGGTGATCGACGTCGAGGACGTGTCGCTGGTGAACATGCGTCTCGACAACGGAGTGCTGGCCGCCTACCAGCAGTGCCACTTCACCCCCGACTACTGGCGCAACTACACGGTCATCGGCGACGCGGGCCGTCTGGAGAACCTCGGCGACGGCCCCGGGGGCGTGGTGAAGGTGTGGAACTCCCGCCGCTCCGCGTACCGTCCGGACGCCGACGCCACCTACCGCGTGCCGGACGCCGAGGACAACGCGGGCCACGGCGGCGCCGACCCCCTGCTCGTCGACGAGTTCCTGCGCTTCGTCCGCGAGGGCGGACGCACCGACACCTCGCCGGTCGCCGCCCGCATGGCCGTCGCGGCGGGGGTCCGCGCCACCGAGTCGCTGCGCGACGGCGGAACTCCCCGCGAGGTCCCGCCCCTCGACCTGGAACTGGTCGCCTATTTCGAGCGCGGACAGCGCCCTTGATAGCGTTCCGAACCGCCGGTCGAACGGAACCAGGAGGCGGCAGTCGTGCGGGAAGTGACACGTCATGAGGTCGACGAGCAGCGGATCGTCCAGGCGCTGGAGGACATCGGCCGGCGGGCGTTCGGCCGGTGGCACGGGCTGCGGTACGACAGGCTGTCCCTGACCTCGCTCGCCGCGATGGGGCACGAGCTGCTCGACCATGTCGCCGCGAGCACCCTGGAGGATCCGGGGCTCGGCTCCGCGCGCACCCGCACGGCCCTGCGCACCTCGGCGGCGTGCGCGTTCGGGGTGCTGGACCTCGGGTCGTTCCCCGACGGGGACTGGGAGATCTCCTTCCCGCTCCTGAACGAGACGCTGAGCAGCGACGAGTTCAGCCTCGGGCACGCCGTGGACCAGGCGCCCACCGCACGGACCTGGCTGGACGCGTTCGCCCTGTGCGTGGTCAGCGGCGCGGTGTGGGAGCGCGAGCGGGTGTTCGGACTGCTGCTGCGGGAGGACTACGCGCCCGCGATCCGTGACGGGGTGCCGTACTCGCCGCTGGATTCCCGCTCGGAGCCCGCGGACCTGGCCGAGATGGACGCCCTGTGCGGCTATCTGACCCCGTCGCGCGGGCACCTGCCGCGGGACTGGCCGTCCGTGACGCTCTGTCTGCCGGACGCCGAGGAGCGTGCCGAGGCGGCGCGCCGCCTCGATGGAGCGGGCCCGCTCTCGCCCGACCAGCGACTCCTGCGCGTCCTCCTGGAGAACGACCGGCCGGCCTTCGAGGAGGCGCTGGCCGGCCGGCTCGTCCGGTACCGCGAGAGCGCCCCGGCCGACGCCGAGCCGCGCAGTCTGCTGCCGGTCGGGACGATCGCGCTGGCCGCGCTGGCCGTGCAGGCCCACGGGTGGGAGCCGGGCGTCAGCTCCGGCTATCTGCCGGAGGGGCTGCTGCGCGTCCCGGAAGGCGCTCCGGGCGTCGGCGTCTGACACGGCCGTTCGCGCCGAAGGACACCGGCCCCGGGGCGGTCAGGACGGAGCGGAACCGGCTTCGGACTCCGTGCGCTGACGCCTGTAGTGGCGGGCCGCGCGCGCACGGTTTCCGCAGGACGGCTTGCACCACTCCTGCCGTCCGTGGCTCTTGACGAAGTAGCGCACGCAGCGGGGCGCCGCGCACGACCGCAGGCGCGCGCGCTGCGGACCGCTGAGAAAGTCGACGGCGGCTCGGGCCAGGGCGGCGAGCAGCCGCACGTACGGATCGTGCTCCGCGGACAGCAACCGGGTGGCCGGGGCTCCTTCGGCGGGCCAGTCCAGCTGAAGGGCGACCGGTTCCCGCGCGGCCACCGTGTTGAGGTGGGCCATCGCCCGGTCGGCGGTCATCAGGCGATGGGCGTCCGCCGGGCTGGGGGGTGCGGGACTGACCGCCCGGGCGAACAGCGTCCGGACCGCCTGCCGGAGCTCGACGATCCCGAGCCTGAGGTTCTCATCCACGGCGAGTTCCCCCGCCGGGACGCCGCAGGCCGGCAGATCCCCCCGCTCCCGGATCCACTGCGCCGTTCCCCGGACCGTGGCGAGGTCGTCGGCGACCCCGCCCTCTCCGTCGTGGCGAATCGTGCTCGCCAGTTCCAGTGCCAGCCAGCGCTCCACAGCACGTCCCTTCCCTCTCCCGGCGTCGGTCGTCCGCCACTTGATCACATCCCCGCGCACACCCTAAGGTCCCTAACGGAAAACCGGAAACTTCCGTTAGGCGCGAGGGTGGGTGAGGCCCCCCTCGCGCGGGGCGGCGGCCGAGCCCGCCATCGAAGGGGATTGCGACATGACGCTGCTTGCGCAGATCAGCGACCTGCACCTGGACGGCAGCGAGAGGGCGACCCGGCGCGCCACCCGCGTCATGGACTATCTGCGAGCCCTTCCCCGTCCGGTCGACGCGCTCCTCGTCACCGGGGACATCGCCGATCACGGGGAGGAGGCCGAGTACGAGGAGGCGGCTCGGATCCTGACCGCCCCCTTCCCCGTGCTCACCTGCCCCGGGAACCACGACGCGCGACCGGCCTACCGCAAGGCCCTGCTCGGTGAGGCGCCCGACGACGGGCCCGTCAATCAGGCCCACCACATCGCCGGCACCACCATCCTGATGTGCGACTCCACCATCCCGGGCCGGGACGAGGGACGCCTCGACGCGGCGACACTCGCCTGGATCGACACCACCCTCACCGCACTGCCGCGGGGCACCGCGGCACTCGTCGCCTTCCACCAGCCGCCGGTCGAACTCCACCACCCCCTGCCCGACTCCGGCATGCTCGAGGAGCCCGGACGACTGGCCGACCTGCTCGCCGCGCACCCCCAGGTCGCCGCCGTCCTCACCGGCCACGCCCACACCGCGGCCGCCTCGACCTTCGCCGCACGGCCGCTGATCGTCGGACCGGCCGTCACCTGGACCCTGCGCATGCCCTGGGAGGGCGACAACGCGGCGGACCGCGACCAGCCGCCCGGCCTCGCGTTCCACGTCCTGGACGACGACGGGCGCCTGACCACCCACTACCGCGTCGTGCTCTGAACCCCCGCCTCGCCCACGGCGGCGGACATCGCTAGCGACCGAGCCAGCCGCGCAGCATCCGGCTCACGGCCGGCATCGCCACGTACGTCATCAGGACGTTGAACACGCATGCCATGACCGCGCTGCTCAGGAGCAGCGGCAGCGCGGTCAGGCGCGGCACGAGGAAGTAGCCGCCGAGGACGGAGATCGGGTAGATCGCCAGAGTCGCGCTGATCGCCATCTTCCACCGCGGCGGCGCCGGCCGGGTCGAGCCCGGCTTGGCGAACCAGGTCTCCATGCCGGTCAGCCGCCGCCGGGCGATCTCGGTGTGGTGGTGGCCCTCGCAGTCCGCGAACCACGCCGCCCGCTCCGGGGACTCCTGCCACTCCCGGCACGCCTCCGCGTCACGGAAGCGGTGGACGAGGAACCAGGGAGCGTCACCTCCCGAGGAGCGGAAGAGCCCGTAGCCGAGATGGCCGGGGAAGGTGGCCGCACTGGCGAGAATCCCCTGGGCCCACTGCTCGAAGGCGGCCTCGTATCCGGGCTCCACCCGGCGGGCTATCAGCAGCGTCACCTCGCCGGTGTCGGCGGGGACGGTGGCGTGTTCCAGACTCACAGCGGTCACTCGTACTCCTCGTGATCACGCCGCGCCCGCGCCCACTCTACGCGGCGCCCCCGCCGCTCCCGGCCGCCGCCCTCAGTAGTAGCGGCTCATGATCTCCGTGGTCCACGCGGGCTGGCTCACCTCGCCGATCGGGCCGAACTCGGCCATGTAGGGCTTGATGTCCAGGACGGGCGTCCCGTCGACCGCGTCGAGGCCCGTCACATGGACGTCGAGCCCGTCGGTCCCGACCAGTCGGCAGCGTGAGACGCCGAGCCGGTTGGGACGGTTCTTGCCGCGCTGGGCGAAGATGCCGACCAGGGGCCAGTCGGTGTTCCCCCGCGGGTGACGTGCGCCGGTCTCGATCTTCTGGGGCGGTACGCGGTCGAAGTGGTACACGACCTCGATGTGCGAGAAGGCGTCGAGGCCGGCGAGCGCGTCGGGGGTGAACCGGTCCGCGTCCAGGCGGATGACGGCGGACACCTCGCCCCAGGCGTCGTCGTACACCTCGTCCCGGCCGCCGACGACGCGGCCCACCGGCAGGGTGACCACCTCGGAGGGGGAGGCCCCGGGCGCGTCGCCCGCACCGGCCCGGTGCGCGAAGAGGGGCACGTCGACGCCCAGCAGGCGGCTCAACTCTGCGCGCACGGCTCCCAGCAGCCGCTCGGCCTCGTCCGGTGCCCCGTTCCGCCCGCAGCCGACGAAGCCCATGGGGGAGTGCGGTCCGGCCCCCTCCGGCGCGGGCCACGGCCCTGTCGCGTTGTCGGGGCCGATCTGCTGCCAGGTCACCCGGCAGCTCCCGTCCGGCAGCCCGAGACCACCGGCGACAGCGGCGGCGACGCCTTCGAGGACGTCGCGACCAGGGCTGGGCTCGGGGGACAGCAGGGCGATCACGGTCATGGGTCAGCCTTTCCGCGGGACGTACGGCCGCGTGTCGATCACACGCCCGCCGCAGGCTACGTCCGTCCTGGCGGCGGCGACGCGGTTTCCCCGGGATCGGCCGGGAGGGCCCGGCGGCTCGTGGTCGGCGGCGGGCCCGACCCTGTCCTGGCGACGAGGACGGGCACGAACGGCGGCACGTGGTCGGTCGCGGGCCGCACAACGTCCTTGCAGCGAGAACGCAACTGGCTTGCGGCGCTTGCGCTAGTCTTGCGCGCATGACGCGACGACTTGCTCAGGTGGCCAAGAAGGTGGGGGTCAGCGAGGCCACGGTCAGCCGTGTGCTCAACGGAAAGCCCGGTGTCTCCGAGGCGACCCGGCAGTCCGTCCTGACGGCCCTGGACGTCCTCGGCTACGAGCGGCCCACCCAGTTGCGGGGCGAACGGGCGCGTCTGGTGGGTCTCGTGCTTCCGGAGCTGCAGAACCCCATTTTCCCGGCCTTCGCCGAGGCGATCGGCGGGGCGCTGGCACAGCAGGGGCTGACGCCCGTGCTGTGCACGCAGACCAAGGGGGGCGTCTCCGAGGCCGACTACGTGGATCTGCTGCTGCAACAGCAGGTCTCCGGGATGGTCTTCGCCGGCGGACTGTTCGCCCAGGCCGACGCCCCGCACGACCACTACCGTCAGCTCGCCGAGCGGAACGTCCCGGTCGTCCTCATCAACGCCCCCATCGAGGGGCTGGACTTCCCCTGCGTCTCCTGCGACGACGCCGTTGCGGTCGAACAGGCATGGCGTCACCTCGCCTCGCTCGGGCACGAACGGATCGGTTTGGTCCTCGGCCCCGGCGACCATGTGCCGTCGCGCCGCAAGCTGGAGGCCGCCCGGCTCGCGGCGAAGGCGGCGGGCGCGGCGCTGCCGGACAGGTTCGTCGAACGGACCATGTTCTCCCTCGAAGGCGGACAGGCGGCGGCCGCGCGCCTCCTGGAGCGTGGGGTGACCGGGATCGTGTGCGCGAGCGACCCGCTGGCGCTCGGCGCCATCCGGGCCGCCCGGCGCCGGGGGCTGGTGGTCCCCACGGACGTCTCCGTCGTCGGTTTCGACGACTCCGCGTTCATGACCTGCACCGAGCCGCCGCTGTCCACCGTCCGCCAGCCCATCGAGGCGATGGGACGGGCCGCGGTCGAGCTGCTCTGCGCCCAGATCCAGGGCGCCCACACGCACCCCGGCGAGCTGCTCTTCGAGCCCGAGTTGGTGGTCCGCGGCTCGACAGCCCAGGCGCCCGTCGCATAACCCCTCCGGATCCCTCCGGATCCCTCCGGATCCCTCCGGATCCCTCCGGATCCCTCCGGTCGCTTCGCCTCGGGCGGCGTGCCGACGAACGGCTGAGTCCCCGCGCGCCTTGCGAGGGGGAGCCCGTCGAGGCGTCCACTGTGAGGGGGAGTCTGCTCCCGTGGCCGAGGACCAGCAGAGTCGCCCGTTCGCTCAGGGACCCGGAGGGCTCCGCCATGAAGTACACCGTCTCGATCGAGATCGCCCTGCCGCGGGAGAGGGTGGTCCACCTGCTCGCCGACCCGGCCCACCTGCCGAAGTGGCTACGGGGCCTGGTGGTGCACGAGCCGCTGAGCGGCACGCACGGACAGGTCGGGACCACCTCGCGGGTCGTGATGCGGTCGGGTCGGCGGACCTTCGAGGCCACCGAGACGATCACGCGCCGGGAACCGGCGGACCTGCGCGAGATCCCGCGGGGGAGCGTCGTCCACTTCGACCGCGAGATCGTCGGCGAGGGCATGTGGAGCGCCGTGCGCGACCGGCTGACCGAGGCCGGTCCCGGGGCGACGCTCTGGGAGAGCGAGAACGAGTACCGGTTCAGCGGCTTGCCGATGCGGCTGGTGGGGCTCCTGATGCCCGGGGCCTTCCGCAAGCAGTCGCAACAGCACCTGCGGGACTTCAAGGCGTTCGCCGAGGAGGGCAAGGACGTCCGCGAAACGAGGGACTGACCCGCCGGTCCCCGGCAAGGCGGGGGGCTGCGCCCCGTGCGGGCGCGGATCGTCGTTCGTCGCCCACGGGCTGCCGGGGTGACGGCCGGGTGGCGTCGACAGGTCCCGCGAGGCCGGCCGATCCCCTGCGCACAAGGGTGCGCCGGCCTCGTTCGTGCGCGGTGATCCTCACTCAGCTACACCGTCCTGTCAGCGATTTACGAAATCTGCGCGAGATATTGCGCTCACTTGTCGGTGGTGGTTGAGTGTGCCGCGCCCCGCAAGCCGTCGGCGCAGGGGCGACCTCCACGTTCATGCCCGAAGGGGACCACCCATGAGAAGTGCTCGGTTCCGCCGTACCCGCCGCGCCTGCGCGGTCGCCCTCGCCTCGGCCCTCACCCTGACCGCGCTCGTCGCCTGCGGCACGAGCAGCAGCGACGACAACGGAGGCGGTGGATCCGAAGGCGGGTCCTCCGACCCGGCCGCCCCGCTGGACCCGAAGACCAAGGTGACGATCACCATCGACTGCATGCCGCCGACCGCCAAGGCGGCCGAGCTCAAGGAGTGGAAGGAGGACATCGCCGAGTTCAACAAGACCTACCCCAACGTCACCATCCAGGGCCGATCCACCGCCGGGCAGTGCCTGGAGCCCCCGCGCTTCACCGCGATGCTCAAGGCGAAGTCGCAACCGGACGTCTTCTACACCTACTTCACCGACCTCCCGCAGGTGCTCGACAACGACGGCGCGGCGGACATCACGGCGTACGTGAACGACACCAGCGTGCCGCTCCTGAAGGACATCGACCCCGACGTCCTCGGCTCCCTCACGCACGAGGGCAAGCTCTACGGGCTGCCCACCAGCAACTACACGATGGGCCTGCTCGTCAACCGCAAGCTCTTCCGGCAGGCCGGCCTGGACCCCGACGCCCCGCCCCGCACCTGGGAGGAGGTCCGCGCGGCCGCGAAGAAGATCGCCGGCCTCGGCAACGGCGTCGCGGGCTTCGGCGAGTACAGCGCGGGCAACACCGGCGGCTGGCACTTCACCGCGCAGATGTACAGCGTGGGCGGGGACGTCGTCGACGCGAGCGGAAAGAAGGCCGCGTTCAACAACGAGCTCGGCAAGCAGGTCGCGAGGAACCTCCACGCCATGCGCTGGCAGGACGACAGCATGGGCAGGACCCAGCTCCTGAAGTGGGGCGACCTGCAGAAGCAGATCGCCACCGACAAGCTCGGGATGTTCCTCGCCGCGCCCGACGACATCGCGTACATGGTCCAGCAACTCGGCGCGACGTACGAGAACTTCGGCATGGGCCCGATACCCGGCGAGAAGAACACCCTGGCCGGCGGCAACAGCTACATGATCAAGAAGGGGATCTCCGGCGACAGGATCAAGGCCGCGATCGCCTGGCTGAACTTCAAGAACCTCTCCGTCGGCAAGGGCCAGTTCGACTGGCCCCGCACCAAGGCGGACGGCCTCCCCGTCGGCGTACCCCAGCCCAACTTCTGGCTGGGCGAGTCCAAGGCCGCGGACGACGCGGCCCGCGTGCGCAACGCCACCATGCCGGTCGCCAACTTCAGGACCTTCATGGACAACCCCGTTCCCGGCAAGGCGGAACCGCCGAAGGCCCAGGAGATCTACAAGGTCCTCGACAACGTGATGTCCGGCATCCTCACCAACAAGGACGCCGACATCGACAAGCTGCTCGCCACGGCCGAGGCTCAGGTCAACCAGGTCCTGGCCCATCCGTGACCGCCATCGGAAGGGGCGGGCTCCAGGCCCGCCCCGTGCCCGGGGGAGGCCGGTTCGCCAGGAGCCTGCGCCGCAACCTCACCGCCCACGGCTTCCTCATCGGAGCTGTCCTCTGCTTCGCGGTGTTCTCCTGGTACCCGATGGTCCGGGAGTTCCTCCTCGCCTTCCAGAAGACCGAGGACGGCCGGACCAGCTGGGTCGGTCTGGACAACCTCGTCACCGTCGCCAACGACCCGGCCTTCTGGCAGGCATGGCGCAACACCCTGCTGTTCACCGCGCTCGCCCTGCTCCTCGGCTTCGTGGTGCCGTTCGCCGCCGCGATCGTCATCAACGAGTTCCACCACGGCCAGGGCTACCTCCGGCTCCTCGTCTACCTGCCCGTGATGCTGCCCCCGGTCGCCGCCGTGCTGCTCTTCAAGTACCTCTACGACCCGGGATACGGACTCCTCAACGAGCTCCTGCGCCACCTGCGTCTGCCCGAACAGCAGTGGCTCCAGGACCCGGACACCGCGATGCTCGCCGTCGTCATCGCCTCGACATGGATGAACATGGGCGGCGCCGCCCTCATCTACCTCGCCGCGCTCCAGGGCATCCCCGGCGAGCTCTACGAGGCGGCCGAACTCGACGGCGCCGGCCTGTTCCGCAAGATCTGGCACGTCACGATCCCCCAGACCCGGCTGATCCTCTCGCTCATGCTGCTCATGCAGGTCGTCGCGACCATGCAGGTCTTCGTGGAGCCCTTCCTGCTGACCGGGGGCGCCGGCCCCGAGGGCTCGACCACCACGGTCGTCCACCTCATCTACCAGTACGCCTTCAACTTCAACGACTACGGTGCCGCGGCGGCGCTCGGCCTCCTCCTGCTCGTACTCCTCGCCGGATTCTCGGCGGCGTACGTGAAGCTCAGCCGCGCCGACGACGAGTAGGAGCCGGAGGCCCGCCCATGTCCACACGTACGCTCATCTCACCCGCCCAGCGCGCCACGCGGCGCGGCAAGGCGCTGTACCGGGCGACCCTCGCCGCGGTCCTCGGAGGGTTCACCCTGGTGTTCCTCGGGCCGCTGTACTGGATGGTGTCCAGCGGCTTCAAGGACACCCAGGAGGTCGTCCGCACACCGCCGACCCTGGTCCCCGGCTCCTTCGCGCCGGAGAACTACTCCCGCGCCTGGGAGGTCATGGACCTCTCCACACTGCTGTTCAACACGCTGTACTACGCCCTGGGAGCCCTCGCCTTCCAGCTCGTCCTCGACGTCGCGGCCGCCTACTCGCTCTCCAGGCTCCGCCCGGCGCTCGGCAAGGCGATCCTCGGCATGATGCTCGCGACGCTGATGATCCCGGCGACCGTCCTGGTCGTGCCCCAGTACCTGACGGTGCTCGACGTACCGGTCGTGGAACGCAACCTGCTCAACACGCCCTGGGCGATCTGGCTGCCGTCCGTCACCAACGCCTTCAACATCTTCCTGCTGAAGCGGTTCTTCGACTCCATCCCGAAGGAACTGCTCGACGCCGCGTCGATGGACGGAGCCTCCCCGACGCGGATCCTCCTGTCGATCGTGCTGCCGGTCTCCCGGCCGATCCTGGGCGTCGTGTCGATCTTCGCGGTCGTGGGCGTCTGGAAGGACTTCCTCTGGCCGATGCTCACCTTGCCCGACCCCGCGAAGCAGACCCTCAACGTCGGCATCTACTCGCTGTCCAACGGAGTCCCGGTCAACGTCCTCGTCGCCGCGCTCACGATCGCCTCCCTGCCGACCCTGATCGTCTTCCTGGTCTTCCAGCGCAACATCATGAGCGGTCTCACCGCCGGCGGGCTCAAGGGCTGACCCGTCCAGCCCGCTCCCCCGGCGGCGAAGATCCCCTGCCCGAAAGGACCGTCACGTGGCAGCCCCTCACGACTGGTGGCGCGACGCCGTCATCTACCAGGTGTACCCCCGCAGCTTCGCCGACGGCGACGGCGACGGGACCGGAGACCTCGCGGGTGTCCGGGCCCGACTGCCCTATCTCGCCGAACTCGGCGTCGACGCCGTCTGGTTCACGCCCTGGTACGTCTCACCCCTGGTCGACGGCGGGTACGACGTCGCCGACTACCGCACCGTCGACCCCGCCTTCGGCACCCTCGACGAGGCCGAGAAGCTGATCGCGGAGGCCGCCGGGCTCGGCATCCGGGTCATCGTCGACATCGTCCCCAACCATGTCTCCGACCGGCACGCCTGGTTCCGCGCGGCACTGGAGGCCGGGCCCGGCAGCCCGGAGCGGGAACTGTTCCACTTCCGTCCCGGCCGCGGCGCCCACGGCGAACTCCCGCCCAACAACTGGCCCTCCCAGTTCTCCGGACCCACCTGGACCCGGGTCCCCGACGGCGAGTGGTACCTCCATCTCTTCACCCCCGAACAGCCCGATCTCAACTGGGCCCATCCGGAGGTGCGCCGGGAGCACGAGGACGTGCTCCGCTTCTGGTTCTCCCGGGGGGTCGCCGGCGTACGCGTCGACTCCGCCGCCCTGCTCGCCAAGGACCCCGCGCTCGCCGACTTCGAGGAGGGCGTGGACCCCCACCCCTACATCGACCAGGACGAACTCCACGACATCTACCGCTCCTGGCGGGCGGTCGCCGACGCGTACGGAGCCGTCTTCGTCGGCGAGGTGTGGCTCCCGGACGCCGAACGCTTCGCCCGCTACCTGCGCCCCGACGAGCTGCACACCGCCTTCAACTTCACCTTCCTCGCCTGCCCCTGGGACCCGGCCCGGCTGCGCCGCACGATCGACGACACCCTGGCCGAGCACGCCCCCGTCGGGGCCCCCGCCACCTGGGTGCTCTGCAACCACGACGTGACGCGGACCGTGACCCGGTTCGGCCGTACGGACACCGCCTTCGACTTCGCGACGAAGGCGTTCGCAACCCCCACCGACCTCGCGCTCGGCACCCGCCGTGCCCGCGCGGCGGCCCTGCTGACGCTCGCCCTGCCCGGTTCGGTGTACGTGTACCAGGGCGAGGAACTGGGGCTGCCCGAGGCCGACGTCCCACGGGAGCGGATCCAGGACCCGATGCACTTCCGCTCCGGCGGAACCGACCCCGGACGGGACGGCTGCCGGGTCCCGCTGCCCTGGAGCGCGGACGCGCCGCACTTCGGCTTCGGAGCACGTGCCGAGCCGTGGCTGCCCCAGCCGGAGGACTGGGGCCGCTATGCCGTCGACCGGCAGAGCGCCGCCCCGGAGTCGATGCTCACGCTGTACCGGACGGCCCTGGCGCTGCGCAGGTCGCAGGAGGGCTTCGGGGACGGCCCCCTGACCTGGCTGCCCGCCGACGACGGGGTCCTCGCCTTCGCGCGGACGGGCGGTCTGCTCTGCGTGACCAACCTCTCCGCCGCCCCCGTGGCGCTCCCGCCGTACGAGACCCTGCTCCTCGCCAGCGCTCCGCTCGACGCGGAGGGCCGCCTGCCGTCCGACACCTCGGCGTGGCTGCGGGCGCCACGAGACGCCGGGTGACCGGGGGAGTGGTCGGGGTCAGGCCCGGAAGGCGTCCCGGAGGCGGTCGCGCTGGAGGCGGTGGGCGAGGGCCCGGCGCGCCGAGGGGGAGCCCGGCGCGGTGACCTCCGCGGGGACGTCGAGACCCCGGCTGATCACGTCGTACGCCTCCCGGAAGGCGGTGGGCAGCCGCTCCCGGAGGCGTCGCAGGTCCTCTTCGACCAGGCGCCGCAGCTCGTCGACGTGCTGCGGTGTGAAGCGCTTCCTCCCCCGGGCGATCGCCTGGACATGGCGCGCACAGCGCGCCGTCTCGTCCTCGCAGCTCTCCGAGATCTCCTCGGCGAGACCCCACAGACGTCCTTCGAGCCAGGGGATGTCGCGCTGATCGAGCGAGAGCACCACGGGGTCGGCCGGCGGTCCGGCCGGCCGGTGCTTCGCCACCTGCTTGGACACCGCCGGCTGGCTCATGTCGGCGATGCGGGCGATGCGCTCCTGCGTCCAGCCGAGGCCGGCGAGGAGCTGGATCATCTCGGCGCGCAGCCGTCGCATCTCCTCACCGGCGCGGACGACCTCGTTCATGGCGGCGAGCATCCGCTCCGCCTGCTCGTCGGTCAGGGTGTCCCGCGCATCGGTCATGACTCGGTTATACACCCTGGGAGACGCGTCATAACCTGGTTGTACAACGTGGTTATCAGTGACAGGATCCTCGCCATGCCCTCCTACGCCGCATCCGAGTCCACCGCCTCCTTCTTCACCGCCCCCGACGGGACCCGCCTCGCGTACCGCACGGAGGGGGCGGGTGACCCCGTCGTCTGCCTCCCCGGCGGCCCCATGGACTCCCGCTACCTCGGCGACCTCGGTGGACTGTCCGCGCACCGCCGCCTGATCCTCCCGGACCCGCGCGGGACCGGTCGCTCGGCGGTCCCCGAGGACGCCTCCTCCTATCGGTGCGACCGCCTGGTCGACGACGTCGAGGCCCTGCGTGAGCACCTCGGCCTGGCCCGGATGGACCTGCTCGGCCACTCCGGAGGGGCGAACCTCGCGGTGGGGTACGCGGCCCGGCACCCTGAGCGGGTCGGCAGGCTCGTCCTCGTCACCCCCGGCACGGCGGCGGTCGGCATCGAGATCACCGGCGAGGCGCGTCGGGAGGCCGCCCGACGGCGCGGAGCCGAGCCCTGGTTCCCGGCGGCGTACGCCGCGCTGGAGGCGATCACCGAGGGGACCGGAGGTGACTGGGAGGCCATCGCCCCCTTCTTCTGGGGGCGTTGGGACGCGGCGGCGCGGGAGCACCACGCGGCGAGCCGGCCGGACAGCGCGGAAGCCGTCGCCGGCTTCTCCGCCGAAGGGGCCTTCGACCCGCCGGCGACCGTCGCGGCGCTGGGCGCGTTCCGCACCCCCGTCCTGCTGCTCGCCGGGGAGTTCGACCTCAACAGCCCGCCCGCGTCGACCGCCGAGTTCGCCGGACTCTTCCCCGACGCCTCCCTCGTCGTGCAGCCGGGCGCCGGTCACTACCCGTGGATCGACGACCCCGAGCGGTTCCTCGGCGCCGTGGCGCCCTTCCTGCGCTGACGGCGCGCCCGGGCGTGAACGCGTCGGCCTCGCGGGACTCGGGAGGCCGACACGCCGAAGACCGTGGTGAACCCGGGAAGGTCCCGTCACCAAGCCGTGAAAGTGCGGCGGGACTCTGGTGCTCACGTCCAGCGCACTCACCACTCATCGGGGGACACAGACCATGAGCACCGTCCGCAGAGCCGCCGTCGCCCTTGCCGCCGTCACCGTCTCCGCCGTCGCCCTGACCGCCTGCGGCCCCACCGGGGACGACGCCGCGGGCGGGGCCGGGAAGCCGACCGCGAGCCCGACGAAGTCCACGGCGCCGCCGAAGCCCACGCCCCCGCCGGCGTCTCCGAGCGCGAAGCCCTCCGGCGGGAGTGAGGGCTCGTCATCCGACCCCGACCACGCCGTGTTTCCGTGCAGCACCTTCGACGTGACGTTCAGCGCCGACCTGGCGGAGTCCACGACGAGCAGCTACCTGCTGAAGATCACCAACAAGTCCGGCAAGGCGTGCAAGGTCCTGGGGCATCCGGTCGTGACCTTCGGCGCTCTGGACGGCCAGGCCACCGAGCGGGGAGAGGCGCCCGGGATCGAGGACGCGATCAGGCTGGAGCCGGGGCGGTCCGCGTACGCCGGCCTGATGGGCGGGGCGAACGACGGCACGGGCCGGACCGTCCACTCGATCGCGATGACCATGAACACCGAGTCCGACCTGGAACAGACGCCGCTGACGGCATCGACGCCGGGCCTGTACGTCTCGCCCGCCAGGAACTCGGTCACGGCCTGGGTGAACAACGCCGAGGACGCCCTCAGCCTGTAGGCCGCCTTCCGGGGCCGATCGGCGCCCGCGCCCGCGGACCGCGCGGCGCGGGCGGGTGATCCCTCGCCCGCGGGCGTCGTGGGGAACACCCCCGGCCCGTCGAGCGCTTACCGTTACAGCGATCGCACGCGACAGAAGGAACGGGCGCCGGGCATGAAGATCGATCTCACGGACACCACTTCCAGCAAGATCAACAAGGCGATCGTCGAGGGCCGCCGGGCCGTCGGCACACCCGCCGTCGGCATGGTGCTCACCCTCGTGATCGTCACGGACGAGGAGAACGCCTACGACGCGCTGAAGGCCGCGGGCGACGCCTCCCGCGAACACCCCTCCCGCACGCTCGTCGTCATCAAGCGCCACGCCCGCTCGCCCCGGGGGCGTCACGAGACGCGCCTGGACGCGGAGGTCCGCGTCGGCGCCGACGCGGGCTCGGGCGAGACCGTCCTGCTGCGCATGTACGGTGAACTCGGCGCCCGCGCCGACTCCGTGGTGCTTCCCCTGCTCCTCCCGGACGCGCCCGTCGTCGTCTGGTGGCCGGCCGAGGCCCCCGACGTACCGTCGAAGGACCCGCTCGGGCGGCTGGCCCAGCGCCGGATCACCGACGCGTACGCCGTCGAGGACCCCCTCGCCGCACTCGCGGCCCGCGCGGCCTCCTACGCCCCCGGGGACACGGACCTCGCCTGGACCCGCCTGACTCCCTGGCGTTCGATGCTGGCGGCCGCGCTGGACCAGGCGCGGGCCACCGTCGTCTCGGCCGCGGTGGAGAGCGAACCCGACAACCCGAGCGCCGAACTGCTGGCCCGCTGGTTCGAGGACCGGCTGCGCGTGCCGGTCGAACGGGTCGTCAGCGACGGTCCGGTCGTCACCGCCGTCCGCCTCGGCACCCCCGACGGCGAGATCGTGATCGACCGTCCGGAGGGGCCGGTCGCCAAGCTGGCGATTCCCGGTCAGCCCAACCGCGTACTCGCCCTGAAGGTGCGTACGACCGCGGAGTTGATCGCGGAGGAACTGCGCAGGCTCGACCCCGACGAGATCTACGCCTCGGCCCTGCGCACCCAGTCGCCCGTGGCTCCGTAGCCTCAGCCCGCGGCGGAGAACCGCCGTACGTAACGCTTCTGCCAGGGAGTCTCGACCGCGCGGGGGTGGTAGCCGGCGCGGACGAACTCCACCGCCCGGTCGGCCGGGACGCCGTCGAGCACGGCGAGGCAGGCGAGCGCCGTGCCGGTCCTGCCGATGCCGCCTCCGCACGCCACTTCCACGCGCTCCCGGCCGGCCCGGGACAGGGCATCGGTGAGCGCCTCCCGGGCGTCCGCGGGATCGGCCGGAAGCCGGAAGTCCGGCCAGCGCAGCCACCGTGACGCCCAGTCGGTCTCCGGCGGGCGCCCGCCGAGCAGGTACACGCCGAAGTCGGGCGTGGGCCCGGGTGGCAGCGGGTGCCGCAGGCCACGGCCCCGCACCACGCGTCCGGAGGGAAGTCGCAGCACTCCGGGGGCGGTCGGACTCCACAGGTCGGTCATGTGTCCACCGTAGGCGGCTCCGCGCGAAGCCGTGCCCGAACTCATTGACACCCGTACGTCCCACCCCGACACTCGTGCCACCTGTCAGTGAAGCAATCTTCACCAGGCGAACGAGCCGCTCGCGATTCAGGGACACACATTGACCTCACCCTCCTCCCCGCCCCGCGCCCCCCACACCTTCCGCACCGTCTTCCCGGTGCTGGCGCTCTGCTGGCTGGCCGTGTTCTTCGACGGCATGGACGTGAACATCTACGGCGCCGTGATGCCGCACATGCTCGACGACGACGGTCTCGGGCTGACCCAGTCCACCGCCGGCACCATCGGCAGCTGGACCACCTTCGGGATGCTCGTCGGCGCGCTCGCCGCCGGCAACGTCACCGACTGGCTGGGGCGTCGGCCCATGCTCGTGGCCAGCGTCGTGCTCTTCTCCGTCGGCTCCGCCCTCTGCGCGCTGGCCGGCGACGTCTTCCTCTTCGGGGCCGGCCGCTTCGTCGCGGGCCTCGGGCTCGGCGGACTGATGCCGCTCTGTCTCGCGATGGTCCTCGAATTCGCCCCGCCCCGCCGGGCCGCCCTCATGACCGGACTCCTGATGACCTCGTACCACGCCGGCGGCATGGCGGCGACGGGCCTCGGGCTCACCCTCGCCCCCGCCGCGGGCTGGCGCTGGGTCTTCTGGGCGGGCGTCCTGCCGGCCGTCATCGCCGTCCCGCTGCTCCTGAGGCTGCTGCCCGAGTCGCCCGGAGTCCTGCTGGCCCGCGGCCGACAGGAGCGCGCCGACGCGGTGGCCGACCGCTACGGACTCGCCCGCCCGGTCGCCGTCGAGGCCCCGGCCGCCGGCGCGAGGGGCCGGATCGAGGCGATACGGGCGCTGTTCCGCCCCGAGTCGCGCTGGGCCACGCCCCTGCTCTGGCTGGCGTCGTTCTGCGGGCTGCTCCTCGTCTACGGCGTCTCGACCTGGCTGCCGCAGATGATGCGGGCGTCCGGCTACGGACTGACGTCCTCGGTCAGCTTCCTGATGGTCATCAACGCGGGCGGCATCGTGGGGATGCTGATCGCCGGGCGCACCGCCGACCGGTTCGGCGCGGTCCGCGTCTCCGCGATCTGGTTCGTCCTCACCGCGGCGGGCGCCCTGCTGCTCAAGGCCCAGTTGCCGCTCGCCGTCACCTACGCCGTCGTCGCCGTCACCGGCGTCTGGCTCTTCAGTGCCCAGGTCATGGTCTACGCGGCCACCAGCACCGTCTACCGCGACAGCGAGCGTGCCGCGGGCCTCGGGATGGTCACCGGGGTGGGCCGCACGGGCGCCGTCGTGGGCCCCTGGCTGGTCGGGGTGCTCGCCTCGAACGGCAATCAGGGCTGGGGCTTCACCGCCTTCGCGCTGGCCGGGCTGGTGGGGGCGACCGCCATCGCCCTCGTCCCGATCGCCCGCCGGATCGGGCGCGGTGGCGCCGCGAAGGCCCCGCTGCCCTCCGTCGGCCTGGCTGCCCGGGACTGACTCCGGAACGCGAGGGCCGGCCCGCCGGGGGAGTCCGACGGGCCGGCCCTCGCGGGCGTTCGTCCGGTCAGAGGGGCAGGCCGGCGTAGTTCTGCGCCAGTTCGGCCGCGGCATGCGGCGAGGTCGCGATCCGGTCCAGCTGCGAGAGCTGGAGCCGGGTGTCGAAGGGCGACTGACCCGGATCGGTGTGCAGCGTCGTGGTCATGAAGTACGAGAAGTGCTCGGCCCGCCACACCCGGCGCAGACAGGTGTCGGAGTACGCGTCGAGCAGCCGGGTGGAGCCCGTCGCGTACCGGTCCGCCAGAGCGCGGGCCAGGACGATCACGTCGGCCGCGGCGAGGTTGAGTCCCTTGGCGCCGGTCGGCGGCACGATGTGCGCGGCGTCCCCGGCGAGCAGCAGCCGCCCGTACCGCATCGGCTCGGTCACCGAACTGCGCATCGGCAGCACCGACTTCTGTATGACCGGACCGCGCTCCAGGCGCCATCCCGGCTCCTCGCCGAGCGCGAACCTGGCGTCCAGCTCGTCCCAGACGCGCCGGTCGGACCAGTCGGCCGGATCGGTGCCGTTCGGCACCTGGAGGTAGAGCCGGCTGACGGCGGGCGACCTCATGCTGGCCAGCGCGAAGCCACGCTCGGAGTGGGCGTAGATCAGCTCGTCGTACACGGGCGGGGCTTCGGCGAGGATGCCGAGCCAGGAGTACGGGTAGGTCCGCTCGTAGGTCGTGCGCTCCGACTCGGGCACCGCCGTGCGCGCGACCCCGTGGAAGCCGTCGCAGCCGACGACGTAGTCGCACGTCAGGGTCTGTTCGCTGCCCTCGTGGGTGTAGCGGATCGACGGGCGGTCCGTATCGACGCCCTCCACGGCCCGCACCTCGGCGCCGAACAGCAGCGGTCCGCCCTCGGAGAGCTGAAGGGCGATCAGGTCCTTGACGACCTCCGTCTGCGCGTAGACCCAGACCCTGCGCCCGTCGGTGAGCGAGGGGAAGTCGACCCGGTGGGCGCGTCCGTCGAAACGCAGCTCGATGCCCTCGTGGGCCAGGCCCTCGGCGTCGAGCCGCGCTCCGGCGCCGGCGGCGCGCAGGGCGTCGACCGTGGCCTGTTCGAGGATTCCGGCGCGCTGGCGCCGTTCGACATAGGCGCGGTCGCGGGATTCCAGGACCACGCAGTCGACACCGGCGTTGTGCAGCAGACGGGCGAGCAGCAGCCCGGAGGGGCCGCCGCCGATGATCCCGACGGTGGTGTGCATCAGCTCTCCGTGTTCGTATAGTGAAATAAACTTCACTCAAGTGGGCCGAGTCTGCGCCCGTCGCGGTCGACTGTCAACGCCCGGCGTGGACACGCCGGCCCCTCTCCGTCGTCATTCACTACGGTGTCCCCGAGATCCGTCAGGGAGAGTCCATGCCATCGACCGAAACCGCTCCGGAGCCGGACGCGTCGCACGAGCCGGAAGTGCCGCGGGAGGCCGTCGCCCCGCTCATGCGCGGCCTGGCCGTGCTGCGCCGCCTCACCGACGCCGACGGGGCGCTCAGCCTCAGCGAGCTGGAGCGCACCACCGGTCTGGCCCGCTCCACCGTGGACCGGGTGACCGGCACGCTCGCGCGCATGGGATACGTGCGCCTCGACGGCCGTGACGTCTTTCTCGCCCCCCGCCTCATGGACCTGGGCAACGCCTATCTGGCCGCGCTCGGCCTGCCCGGTCTGCTCGGCCGCCACGCCGACGCGCTCGCCGACGAGCTCGACGAATCGGTCTCCCTCGCGGTCGCCGACGGCGACGGCATCCGCTTCGTCCATCAGGCCACCCGTCGGCGCGCCATGTCCCTCAGCTTCCGCATCGGCGACCTCTTGCCCGCCGAACGTACCGCCCCGGGGGCGCTGTTCGCGGCCGACTGGGACGGGGAGGCGTGGGAGCGCTGGCGCATGCGGCGGGCCGCCGACCCGAGGTGCACCGGCTTCCCCGCCGTACCGCCCGGAAGCGGCCCGGACGAGGCGGAGTTCGCGGCCTGCGCGACGCGGGCGGCGCGGTGCGGCTGGTCCGTGGACGACCAGCTCATCGAGCCCGGCCTGATCGCCCTCGCCCTGCCCGTAAGGGACGCGGAGGGCGCCGTCGTCTGCGTGGCGAGCGTCGTCAGCCACACCAGCCGGCACACCGCCGACTCGCTGCGCGAGGCGATGCTGCCCCGGCTGCGGGACGCGGTCGCGGCGTGGGAGGCGCTGCTGCGCGAGGACGGACCCGCCCGGCGGGCGCCCGACGGCGCGGCGGCGCGGGGCCCCGCGGCCCCGGGCCCCGGCGCGGATCGGGATCCCGCCACGAGCGCGCCCTCCCGGCCCGGTCTCGCCGACTGGACCCATGCCTCGAAGCAGGAGCTCGGCCGTGGGTTCATCGAGTCCCTCGCCCGCGGCCTCACCGTGCTCACCGCCTTCGGCGAAGGCCGTTCCGCACTGCCCCTGACCGCCGTGGCCGAGGCCACCGGGCTCGCCAGGGCCACCGCCCGGCGCGCCCTCATCACCCTGGAGCACCTGGGGTACGTGCGTTCCGAGGGGCGGCTGTTCCGGCTCACGCCCCGGGTGCTGGGGCTCGGCTTTCCGTACCTCTCGCGGATGCCGCTTCCGCAGATCGCGGCGCCGCATCTGGCCGAACTGTCCCGGCGCGTCCGCGACTCGGCCTCGCTCGCGGTGCTGGCGGGCGCCGACGTCCGCTACACGGCGCGGGTCGCCACCCGCCGCGTGATGAGCGTGCACATCACGGTGGGCACCCGCTTCCCCGCGCACACCACCTCGCTCGGCCGGGTGATCCTCGCCGACCTGCCGGCCGAACGGCGCGCCGCGTGGCTGGAGTCCGTCGAGCCGCAGGCCCTGACCCCGTACACGGTCACCTCCCGCGCGGAGCTCTCCGCGGTCCTGGAACGGGTGCGGGAGCAGGGGTACGCCCTCGTCGACGAGGAGCTCGAACAGGGGCTCCGGTCCATCGCCGTGCCGGTGCGCGACCGCGCGGGCGTGGTCGTGGCGGCGGTCAACGTGGCCATGCACAGCAGCCGGCGCGGTGTGGCGGAGTGCGTCGAGGAGGTCCTGCCCGAGCTGCGCGCCGCGGTCGCCCGTCTGGAGGAGGACCTGAGGACGGCGGGGCGCTTCGCCCACGTGTCGGAGACCTGAGCGCGCGGCGGGGGACCGCCCGCGATCAGGAGGGCGTCATCAGGGTCCTCGCACGCGAGGCGAGCAGGGGCATCAAGCTCTCCCGCCATGTGTCGAGCGAGACCATGCCGCTGGACATGCCGCCGTGTGCGAACGGCTTCCGGTACACCGAGGACGCCGGGTCGCCGACGAGGTCGACCCCCACGAGGTCGTCGAACGTCACCCGCAGGATGTCGACCGTCTCGTCGAGCGACGCCGGCATCTCCGTACCGGACAGCCGGTCGCGAAGGGCCCACCAGACGTGGGGGTCCCCGCGCAGGCCCCACCTCTCCGGATCCGGATCGAAGAGAGAGCCCATCGTCACCGCTGTCGCGTCATCGTGTGCCATGCCGGAAGTCTCCCAGAGCCCTGCCCGCGACCGGGCGGGGGTCACCGCACGGGGCCGCCCCGTTCAGGGCGCGACCGGCTCGGCCGGGTCGCGCAGGCGCTCCGCGGCGTCCGACACCCGCAGGAGCAGGCTCATGAACTGTGTCTGCTCCTCGGTGGACAGCGGGGCGAGGAAGACCTGGTTCATCCGTGCCGTCCGCACCGTCAGCCTGCGGTGCGTCCGCTGCCCCTCCTCGGTCAGCCGGAGGAGGAAGCGGCGGCCGTCCTCCGGGTCGCGCACCTTGTCGAGCAGGCCGCGCCGGGTGAGCCGGCTGACGACCTCGGCGATGGTGGAGCGGTCGAGCCCCACGCGCTCGCCCACGGTCCGCTGATCGAGGCCGGGCTCGGCGGTCAGGGCGTTGAGCACGCCGAACTGCGGGGAGGTGATCTCCTCCGAGACCATCGTGTTCCAGAGCAGATGGTGTGCCTGCTGGAGCCGGCGGGCCAGGTGCCCGGGATGGGTGGTCAGATCCACCGCGGCCATCGTCTGCCTCCGGTTGATTCGTCGGTGCACTGAACGATACGCGCCTTCGTCTGTTCACTCTCCCCGCTGTTGACGGTCGTCGGGTCCGGTGCCAGCATGGCGGCATTGCATCAGATGCTCAGTGCACTGACTAATTCTTGAGGGAGTCGGAGGCTTCTCGAATGGACAAGGTGATGGCCACCGCCGCCGAGGCGGTGGCCGACATCGGGGACGGAGCGTCCCTCGCCGTGGGCGGCTTCGGTCTCGGCGGAGTGCCGAACGTGCTGATCGGCGCGGTGCACGGGCGTGGTGTCGGCGGCCTGCGCGTCGTGTCGAACAACTGCGGCGCGATGGACTCCGGTCTCGCCGTGCTGCTCTCCGCGGGACGGATCGCCCGGGTGACGGGCTCGTACATCGGCTCGAACAAGGAGTTCGCGCGCCAGTACCTCGCCGGAGAGCTGGAGGTCGAACTGATCCCGCAGGGCACGCTCGCGGAGCGGCTGCGGGCCGGCGGCTGCGGCATCCCCGCCTTCTACACCCCCGCCGGTGTCGGCACCCAGGTCGCCGAGGGCGGCCTGCCGTGGCGCTACGACGGCTCCGGCGGGGTCGCGCTGGCCTCGCCGCCCAAGGAGGTGCGCGCGTTCGACGGCGTCGAGCACGTGCTGGAGCACGGCATCCGCACGGACTTCGCGCTCGTCCGCGCGGCCCGCGGCGACCGGCACGGAAACCTGGTCTTCAACAAGTCGGCCCGGAACTTCAACCCGCTCGCCGCGATGGCCGGGAAGGTGACGATCGCCGAGGTCGAGGAGCTGGTCGAACCCGGCGCGATCGACCCCGACCACGTCCATCTCCCCGGGGTCTTCGTCCAGCGGGTGGTGGCCCTCACCCCCGAACAGGCCCGGGACAAGGGCATAGAGAAGAGGACCACACGATGAGCTGGACCCGAGAGCAGATGGCCGCCCGCGCGGCCCGCGAACTCAAGGACGGCCAGTACGTCAACCTGGGCATCGGCCTGCCGACCCTCATCCCCAACCACCTCCCCGAGGGCGTGGAGGTGGTCCTCGAATCGGAGAACGGCATCCTCGGCACCGGGCCCTTCCCGGCCGAGGACGAGGTCGACCCCGATCTCATCAACGCCGGAAAGGAGACCGTCACCGTCCTGCCCGGGGCCTCCTACTTCGACTCCGCGCTCTCCTTCGGCATGATCCGGGGCGGCCACATCGACGTCGCCGTCCTCGGCGCCATGCAGGTCTCGGCCCGCGGCGACCTCGCCAACTGGGCCGTTCCCGGCAAGCTCGTCACCGGCATCGGCGGGGCGATGGACCTCGTGCACGGCGCGCGGACCGTCATCGCCGTGATGACCCACACCGCCAAGGACGGAACGCCGAAGATCGTCGAGGAGTGCAGCCTCCCGCTGACCGGCCGGGGATGCGTCGACCGGATCGTCACGGACCTCGGAGTCCTCGACGTCACCGACGACGGCCTCCTCCTCGTCGAGACCGCACCCGGCGTCGACCCCGCCGACGTCCTCGCCAGGACGGCCGCGAAGGTCCGCAGCGCCGTCGACACCCCCGCCCGCCGACCCTGACCCCGGGAACCCCCATGGCCCTCACCCAGTCGGACATCGACACCGAGATCGACGAGCTCCAGAACGCCTACGACAAGGAGCTGGCCGCCGGCGCCGCGCCCCGCAGCCACCCGGCCCGCGACTACGCCCCGTACCGCAGCTCCCTCCTCCGCCACCCCCACCAGCCGCTCGTCGCCGTCGGCGGCGGCGACCCCGAGACGGTGGAGCTGTCCGGCCCCGTCTTCGGGCCGACCGACGTCACCGAGACCGACAACGACCTCACCCGCGGGCACGCGGGCGAGCCCCTCGGCGAACGCATCACCGTCTCCGGACGGCTCCTCGACCGGGCCGGACGTCCCGTGCGCGGTCAGCTCATCGAGCTGTGGCAGGCCAACGCCTCCGGACGCTACGCCCATCTGCGCGACCAGCACCCGGCCCCGCTCGACCCCCACTTCACCGGCGTCGGCCGCACCCTCACCGACGACGACGGCCGCTACACCTTCACCACCGTCAGACCCGGCGCGTACCCCTGGCGCAACCACACCAACGCCTGGCGCCCCGCCCACATCCACTTCTCGGTGTTCGGCACGGCGTTCACCCAGCGGCTCGTCACGCAGATGTATTTCCCCGGCGACCCGCTCTTCGCCCACGACCCGATCCTGCGCTCGGTCACCGACCGCGCCGCCCGCGAGCGGCTCGTCGCCACCTACGACCACGCGCTGTCGCGGCCCGAGTTCTCCCTCGGCTACGCCTGGGACATCGTGCTCGACGGTCCCTCCGCCACCTGGATCGAAGAAGGGCGCTGACCGGCCATGACCCTCCCCCCGACCCCGTCCCACACCGTCGGCCCCTTCTACGGCTACGCCCTTCCCTTTCCCGACGGGGAGCGGATAGCACCGCACGGCCATCCCGACCGGATCGTCCTGCACGGACACGTGTACGACGGCGAGGGCGCTCCCGTCCCCGACGCGCTCCTGGAGTTCTGGCAGGCGGCCCCCGACGGCTCCCTGACCGGCGCCCCCGGTTCCCTGCGCCGCGATCCCGTGACCGGCGGGCACCTCGGCCGCAACGGGACCGACTTCACCGGCTTCGGCCGCGTCGCCACGGACGCCGACGGGCACTACGCCCTGCACACCCTGCCGCCCGGCAACGCCGGACTGCCGTACATCGGCGTCTGCGTCTTCGCCCGCGGACTGCTGCACCACCTCTTCACCCGCGCGTACCTGCGGGACGGCGCCGATCCGCTGCTCGACTCGCTGCCCGCGGCCCGCCGGGCGACGCTGGTGGCCGGGCCCGACGAGAACGGCGCGCCCCGCACCCACCTCTTCGACATCCGGCTGCAGGGCGAGGGCGAGACGGTCTTCCTGGAGTTCACGTGACACCCGATCCCCACGGCACGGAACCACTCGACACCGGCCTGCTGGCCCCGGGGCGGGCCGGCTCGCCGGCCGAGGCCGCGACCGGCGACACGGCCTTCCTCCGGGCGATGCTCGACGCGGAGGCGGCCCTCACCCGCGCCCAGGCCGCCGTCGGGCAGGCGCCGGCCGAGGCCGCCGACGCGGTCACGGCCGCCGCCGACGCCTCCCGCTTCGACGCCCGCGACCTCGCCCTGCGCGCCCGCACGGGCGGCAACCCCGTCATCCCCCTGGTCGCCGACCTCACCGCCGCCGTTCCCGAGGAATGGCGGGCGTACGTCCACCGGGGCGCGACCAGCCAGGACATCATGGACACGGCGACGATGCTGGTCGCGCGCCGGACCCTGGACCCGATCCTCGACGACCTCGGCCGCGCGCAACGGGCTCTGGGCGCCCTCGCCGCGGCCCACCGGGACACGGTCATGCCCGGCCGGACCCTCACCCAGCACGCCGTGCCCACCACCTTCGGACTCAAGGCGGCCGGCTGGCGCTCGCTGATCCTCGACGCCCGGGACCGCCTCCATGCCGTACGGGACTCCCTGCCCGCCCAACTCGGCGGCGCCGCAGGCACCTTGGCGGCCTTCACGGGCTACGCCCGCGGGGCGGACGCGGACGCCGAACGGCTGGTCACCGCCTACGCCCATGAGACCGGCCTCGCCGTGCCCCTCCTGCCCTGGCACACCCTGCGGACCCCGGTCGCCGACCTCGCGGGCGCCCTCGCCTTCACCGCGGGGGCGCTCGGCAGGACCGCGGCCGATGTCCTCACCCTCTCCCGAACCGAGATCGCGGAGCTGTCGGAGGCGGCGGGCGGCGGCTCCTCCGCCATGCCGCACAAGGCCAACCCGGTACGGGCCACGCTCATCGCCTCGGCCGCGCGCCGCGCCCCGCACCTCGCCGCCGTCCTCCACGCCTCGATGGCCGCCGAGGACGAGCGGCCGGCAGGCGCCTGGCACGCCGAGTGGGAGCCGCTGCGCGACCTGCTCCGGCTCGTCGGCGGGGCGGCCCGGGACACCGCGGAACTGGCCGAGGGCCTGCGCGTCCGCGCGGACGTCATGCGGGAGCACCTGGGCCTCACCGGAGGTCTGCTCCTCTCCGAGCGGCTGTCCGTCGCCCTCGCCGAGGCCCTCGGCCGGGCCCGGGCGAAGGAGCTCGTCGCCGAACTCGCCGCGCGGAGCCGGTCGGAGGGCCGCGCGCTCGCCGACCTCCTCGGCGAGGTGCCGGAGCTGAAGGACCTCGCCCTCGACGACCTCACCGATCCCGCCCGGTCGACCGGTTCCGCCGGAGCCCTGACCGACCGCGCCCTGGAGCGACCGTGACCACCGACACCCCCCAGCCGCCCCACCACCGCATCGAGGGGCCGTCCACCGCCCCGGTCCTGATCCTCGGCCCCTCCCTGGGCACCTCCACCGCCCTGTGGGACGCCGTCGCCCCCGAACTGTCGGTGACCCATCGCGTCGTCCGCTGGGACCTCCCCGGCCACGGCGGATCCCCGGCCTCGCTCATCGGCCCGGGAGTGACCGTCGCCGACCTGGCCGGGCTGGTCCTCGCCCTCGCCGACACGCTGGGCGCCGAACGGTTCTCGTACGCGGGCGTCTCGCTCGGCGGAGCCGTCGGCCTGCACCTCGCCGTGCACCACCCCGAGCGGGTGGAGCGGCTCGCCGTGCTGTGCTCCTCGGCCCACTTCGGCGGCTCCACGATGTGGGAGGAGCGTGCCGCGGCCGTCCGTCGCGAGGGTCTGGCCGCGCTCGCCGACAGCGCCGACGCGCGCTGGTTCACGCCCGGATTCACCGTGCCCGCCCTGGTCGACGCCCATCGCGAGGCCGACCCGGACGCGTACGCCGCCTGCTGCGACGCGCTCGCCGCCTTCGACCTCAGGGACCGGCTGCCGTCGATCCTCGCCCCCACGCTCCTCGTCGCCGGCCGCGAGGACCCGGCGACACCGCCGGCGCATCTGCGCGAGATCGCCGACGCCGTGCCCGGCGCCACCCTCACCGAGATCCCCGGCGCCTCCCACCTGGCCCCCGCCGAACAGCCCGAGGCCGTCCTCGCCGCGCTGCGCGGCCACCTCACGGCCGGCTCGGGGCGGCGGGGCATGGAGGTCCGCCGCGAGGTGCTGGGCGACGCGCACGTGGACCGTGCCCAGGCGCGGCAGACGGAGTTCACGGCCCGTTTCCAGGACTTCATCTCCCGCTACGCCTGGGGCGAGATCTGGACCGACCCCACCCTGTCGCGGCGCGAGCGGAGCCTCGTCACCCTCACGGCGCTGGTCGCCCACGGCCATACGGAGGAACTGGCCATGCATGTCCGCGCGGCCCGGCGCAACGGTCTGCGGCCCGACGAGATCGGGGCCGTACTCCTCCAGACCGCGGTCTACTGCGGGGTCCCGGCCGCCAACGCGGCCTTCGCCGTGGCACAGCGCGTCCTCGCGGAGGAGGACGCGCCGGGGGAGTGAGCCGCCCGGCCTTCATGAAAACCATTCTCATCGACCCTCCCTCGCCGGGCCTCCGGCGTGCAGTACACCGGCCGAGGGCGGAGCATGAACGTGAGGAGGGTGGGGAGCGGCGGACCAGGAGGCTGCCATGCCCGACGATCTCGTCGTACTGAGGAACGTCGACAAGCACTTCGGCGCGCTCCACGTGCTGCAGGCCATCGACCTGACCGTCGGCCGCGGCGAGGTCGTCGTGGTCATCGGACCCTCCGGCGGCGGGAAGTCGACCCTCTGCCGGGCCATCAACCGGCTGGAGACCATCGACTCCGGCGAGATCCTCATCGACGGCAAACCGCTGCCCGCCGAGGGGCGGGAGCTGGCCGCGCTCCGGGCCGACGTCGGCATGGTCTTCCAGTCCTTCAACCTCTTCGCGCACAAGACCGTGCTGGAGAACGTCACCCTCGGCCAGATCAAGGTCCGCAAGAAGGAGAAGAAGGCCGCCGAGCAGCGGGCCCGCGAGCTCCTCGACCGCGTCGGGGTCGCGAACCAGGCCGACAAGTACCCCGCCCAGCTCTCCGGCGGCCAGCAACAGCGCGTCGCGATCGCCAGGGCCCTGGCCATGGAACCGAAGGTGATGCTCTTCGACGAGCCGACGTCCGCGCTCGACCCCGAGATGATCAACGAAGTCCTCGAGGTCATGCAGCAACTCGCCCGTGACGGGATGACCATGGTCGTCGTCACCCACGAGATGGGCTTCGCGCGCTCCGCCGCCAACCGCGTGGTGTTCATGGCGGACGGCCGGATCGTCGAGGAGACCACACCCGACCAGTTCTTCAGCAACCCGCGCAGCGACCGTGCCAAGGACTTCCTGTCGAAGATCCTGCACCACTGAACGACGGCACCGCCACGCGCACAGCATCCCCCAGGGGTGATCACATGAACGCTCGCAAGCTCACCAAGGCCGGGGTGGCCGCGGCCGCCGCGCTCGCCCTCGCCTTCTCCGTGGCCGCATGCGGCGACGACGACAGCGGCGGCGCGGCCTCCGACAACGAGAAGATCACCGTCGGCATCAAGTACGACCAGCCCGGCGTCGGGCTCAAGACCCCCGACGGCACGTACACCGGCTTCGACGTCGACGTGGCCACGTACATCGCCCAGCAGCTCGGCCGCGATCCCGGTGACATCGAGTGGAAGGAGGCCAAGAGCGCCGACCGGGAGACGATGCTGCAGCGCGGCGACGTCGACTTCATCGCGGCCTCGTACTCGATCAACGACCAGCGCGAGGAGAAGGTCGACTTCGCCGGTCCGTACCTCCTGGCCCACCAGGACGTGCTGATCCGCGCGGACGACAACTCCATCACCAAGCCCGAGGACCTGAACAACAAGAAGCTCTGCTCGGTCACCGGATCCACGTCCGCGCAGAACGTCAAGGAGAAGATCGCCCCCGACGCGCAGCTGCAGGAGTACGGCGGCTACTCGGAGTGCCTCACCGGTCTGGAGAACGGTGTGATCGACGCGCTGACCACCGACGACGCCATTCTCGCCGGGTACGCCTCGCAACCCGAGTTCGAGGGCAAGTTCAAGCTCGGCGGCTTCAAGCTGAGCAACGAGAACTACGGAATCGGTGTCCAGGAGGGCAGCGAACTCAAGGAGCAGATCAACGACGCCCTGGAGAAGATGGTCGCGGACGGCTCCTGGGACGCGGCCGTGAAGAAGAACTTCGGACCCGCCGAGTACCAGAACGAGCCCGCGCCGGAGATCGGCGTCGTCGTCAAGTAAGTGGGCCGCCGTGTTCGACTTCCTCGAAGGCTACGACCTGCTGGGAGCGTTCTGGGTGACGGTGCAGCTCACCGTCTACTCCGCGATCGGCTCCCTGATCTGGGGGACGCTGCTGGCCGCCATGCGCGTCAGCCCCGTCCCCCTGATGCGGGGCTTCGGCACCGCCTACGTCAACATCGTCCGGAACATCCCCCTCACCGTGATCATCGTCTTCACCTCGCTCGGCCTGTTCCAGACCCTCGGCGTCAACATGGGCGCCGAGGACTTCACCACCATCAACTTCCGGCTCGCCGTCCTCGGACTGATCGCCTACACCTCCGCGTTCGTCTGTGAGGCGCTGCGCTCCGGCATCAACACCGTTCCCCTCGGCCAGGTCGAGGCCGCGCGCGCCATCGGACTCAACTTCCCCCAGGTGCTGCGCCTGATCGTGCTGCCGCAGGCGTTCCGCTCCGTGGTCGGTCCGCTGGCCAACGTCCTGATCGCCCTCACCAAGAACACCACCGTGGCCGCCGCCATCGGCGTCGCCGAAGCCGCCCTGCTGATGCGCGAGATGATCGAGAACGAGGCCCAGCTGATCCTCATCTCGCTGATCTTCGCGGTCGGCTTCATCTGCCTCACGCTCCCCATGGGGCTCTTCCTCGGCTGGGTGAGCAAGAAGGTGGCGGTGAAGCGATGAAGGACAAGCCCACCGTCCTCTACGACGTCCCCGGCCCCCGCGCGAAGCGCCGCAACATCCTCTACACCCTGCTGTTCCTGCTCGCCGTCGCCGGCCTCATCTGGTGGGTCCTGGCGACCCTCGCCGATCAGGGCCAGCTCGAATGGGCCAAGTGGTCGCCGTTCTTCACGGACGCCCGCACCTGGACGACGTTCCTCCTGCCCGCCCTGAAGAACACCCTCATCGCCGCCGCCCTCGCCGTGGTCATCGCCCTGCCGGTGGGCGCCCTCCTCGGCATCGGGCGGCTCTCCGACCACGCCTGGATCCGCGGCGCCGCCGGCACGATCGTGGAGTTCTTCCGCGCCATCCCCGTGCTGATCCTGATGCTCTTCGCCAACGCCGCCTACTCCGAGTTCACCGACATCAGCCCGGAGAACCGCCCCCTCTACGCGGTCGTGACCGGCCTGGTCCTCTACAACGCCTCGGTCCTCGCCGAGGTCGTCCGGGCCGGCATCCTCTCCCTGCCGCGCGGCCAGACCGACGCCGCCAAGGCGATCGGGATGCGCAAGGGACAGACCATGACCAACGTCCTGCTGCCCCAGTCGGTGACCGCGATGCTGCCGGCACTCGTCAGCCAGCTGGTCGTCATCGTCAAGGACACCGCGCTCGGCGGCGCGATGCTCGGCTTCTCCGAACTCCTCGCCTCCGTGCGCCCGATGAGCGCCAACTACGGAGCGAACACCATCGCCAGCTTCACGGTCGTCGCCGTCATCTTCGTCATCCTGAACTTCGCCCTCACCACCTTCGCCGGCCGGCTCGAACGCAGGCTGCGGCGAGCCAAGAAGTCCACCGGCGCGGTCGTCGGCGCCGGCGCCGTCGAAGAGCTCGCGACCCCGGGCGAACACATGGGCCCGGCCGACGGGACCAAGTGAACGACGGACCGGCCGGTGGGGCGGCCGGTTCCGTCGTAGGCGCTGCCGGGGCCGGACACCGCGCCCGAGCGGTCGGCCGTCCGGGTGAAACACCCCCAGTCCGCGGCGGATCGGTGCCGATTGAAAGGCATGACCCTCTCAGCGCCCCCACGCGAGCCCACCCGCACCGACCGCCTGCTCGGCGCGCTCGGCGGACTCGTCGCCGGGTACGTCTCCCTCGCCGTCGCCGAAGTCGTCGCCTCCTGGGTCCGCCCCGAGGCGGGCCCCGTCACCGCCGTCGGCGGAGCGGTCATCGACCTCACCCCGGCCGCGGTGAAGGAATGGGCGATCCGGACCTTCGGCGCGAGCGACAAGGCCGTCCTCCTGGCCGGCATTCTCACGCTCCTCGCGCTCCTGGCCGCCGCCATCGGCCTGCTGGCGCTGCGGAGCAGGCCGGCGGGGGTCGTGGGCGTGCTCGCCCTCGGAGTCGTCGGCGCCCTCGCCGCGGCGGGCCGACCGGACTCCGACTCCGCGGCCGATGTCCTCCCCTCGCTGCTCGGGGCGGCGGCCGGCGCGGCCCTGCTGTACGTGCTGACCGGCCGGCTGCTCGCCCGGCCGGTCACGGCCGCGCCGGAGCGGGCCGCCCGGGCGAGCCGCCGGAGCTTCCTCGTGACCGCGGCCGTCACGGTCCTCGCGGCGACGGGCGCGGCCGCGCTCGCCCGAGCACTCGGCGGTGCCCGCCACGAGGACGCCGTGGCCTCCCGTACCGCGTTCCGGCTGCCCCGGCCGGCGTCCGCCGCACCGGCCGTCCCGCCCGGGGCGCAGCTCGACGTCCCCGGCATCGGCCCCTTCATCACCCCGAACGAGGACTTCTACCGGGTCGACACCGCGCTCGTCGTCCCCAAGGTGGACGCCGACGACTGGCGGCTGCGGATCACCGGCCTCGGCGTCGTGGAGGAGCGCTCCCTCACCCTGCGGGACCTGCTCCGGCGCACCGTGGTCGAGCGCGACATCACGCTCGCCTGCGTCTCCAACGAGGTCGGCGGATCTCTCGTCGGAAACGCCCGCTGGACGGGCGTGCGGCTCGCCGACCTGCTCCGTGAGGCGGGGGTGCGGCCGCCGTCCGAGGGCGGCCCGGCCGACCAGATCGTCGCCCGCTCCTCCGACGGCATGACGATCGGCACCCCGGTCGAGGACGTGATGGACGGCCGCGACGCGCTCCTCGCCTTCGGGATGAACGGCGAGCCCCTGCCCTTCGAGCACGGCTTCCCGGTCCGGATGCTCGTACCCGGCCTGTACGGATATGTCTCCGCCTGCAAGTGGATCGTGGAGATCGAGCTCACCACCTTCGCCGCCTATGACGCCTACTGGGTGCGCGGAGGCTGGGCGGCCGAGGCACCGGTCAAGACCCAGTCGAGGATCGACACCCCGCGCTCCCTCGCCCGCCTGCGCGAGGGCACGGTGATGATCGCCGGGGTGGCCTGGGCCCAGCACCGCGGCATCGAGCGCGTCCAGGTGCGCGTCGACGAGGGCCCCTGGCGGGACGCGCGCCTCGCCACCGAGGACAGCCGGGACACCTGGCGCCAGTGGGTGTTCCCGTGGCAGGCCACCCCTGGCCGTCACGACCTCGCCGTCCGGGCGACGGACGGCGCCGGCGTCACCCAGACCGAGCGCCGCACCGAACCGATGCCCGACGGCGCGAGCGGGTGGCACACCATCGCCGTCACGGTCGAGTCGGTCGAATGACCCCGCCGTGTCCCCCGGAAGTGGATCACTGCTGCCCGGTGGGGTGACCGGGCGGCGTGCCGCGTACGCCCGAGTGGGCCGCAGGGCCGTTGATGGGGTACGTGAGTACCGCGAGCACCGCACCGATACTGACCGAGACGCCCCGGCCCCCTGCGCGTGAGCAGGGAGCGGACACCGCGCCGGGCGGCATAGTCGTCCACTCCTGCGCCCATGTCGGCCCCGCGACCCTGCTGGTCCGGCTGACCGGGGAGATCGACCACTACAGCGCCGCGCCGCTACGGGCGATACTCGCCTCCGCCGCCGCGGACGGCTGCACCGAGCTGATCCTGGACGCCTCGCGGGTCACCTTCTGCGACTCCGGCCTCCTCGCGGTCCTGGACCAGTGGTCCCGGCTCGGCCGCCGCTACCGCATCGACGCGCCCCCGGCCGTCGTCCTCAGGCTGCTGCGGGTCTCGGCGGGCACCCTGGTCTCCCCCCGGCCCGGCACGGGGCCCGCCGAGCCGCGATGACGGAGCGGGCCGCGGCGCCGGTGCGCCGCGGCCCTTCCGCACCTCGGTCCCGCCCGGGCTACTTCAGATACGGCCCCGGGGTGCCTATCCGACCGGGGCCGTCAAGGACGTACACCCGCAGGTTGCCCTTGCCCGGCGCCGCGACGGTCAGGGTGCCGTCGGCGACGACCCGCTGGTCGCCGGTGACGGCGTCCGTGTAGGTGCCGTTCGGGATGCCCGTGAAGGTGGCCCCGCCGGTGACCGTGACCAGCGCGAAGCTGTCGGTGGTGCCGCTGGTGTACCGGCGCTTGTACGCCATCGAGCCGCTGATGCCCTCGGTGGAGTACTGGCCCTTCTGCAGGGCCGGGACGGAGCGGCGGATCTGGTTGAGTCGCTGGACGTGCCGGGCCAGCGGCTGGGTCAGGGTCTGGGCGACCGCGCCGCTCGCCGACTCGACGGTGGAGAAGCCGGAGGCCCGCACGTCCCCGGCGAGATGGTCGCCGAAGTAGGCGCGGCCGGTGGTCGCCAGCGGGCAGGTGGGCCCGCAGTCGATCTTCCTGCCCTTCTGGAACTCGATCTCCGAGCCGTAGGAGAGCGTCGGGATGCCGCGGAAGGTCCACATCAGCGACATGTTCTCCGCCCAGGCGTCGGTGCCTCCGGTGTAGCGCTCGCCGCTCTTGTTGGGGCCGTAGTCGTGGCTGTCGACGTAGACGACGTTGTAGGTGGCGTCGTTGTAGCTGTCGTCGGAGTCCTTGCCGTTGCCGAAGGCGTTCTGCGCGTCACCGAAGTTCATGTGCATCCGCATGTCGATGACGTTCATCCCGGAGAACCGGCTGTGGTCCGGCGCGTGGTAGCTGTTGCCGTTCAGGAAGGCGTTGTCGGAGGTGGGTTGGTTCGCCGGGCCCTGCTGCTGCTCGTAGTCGTACATCTCCAGGGCGGCGGCCGCGTCGTCGAGTGCGTACTCCTTGCGCTCCTTCCAGGTGTAGAACTGGGCGGAGTGGTTGACCGAGCCGCGGTTCCACTTGTCGTTGACGAAGGCGGCGACCTCGCCGAAGACGAAGAAGTTCTTGGCGGCCTCCGCGCCGAACCTCTGGGTGACGCGCTCCTGGATGGCGGGCAGGAAGCGGCGGTTCCAGGTGGTGCGCGGGATGTGCACGGCGGTGTCGACGCGGAAGCCGTCGACCCCCATGTCGATGTACTTGTCGTACGCGCCGATCAGGTAGTTCTGCACGGCCGCGGATTCGGTGTTCAGGTCGGCGAGGTCGTCGTGCAGCCAGCAGGAACGGGAGTCCTCGCCCTCCCAGTTGCCGATCCAGCAGTCGTGGTAGAGCGACGTCGGGAACATGCCCGATGTGGGGTTCGGCCACTGGCAGTTGTAGATCCGGTAGCCCTCGGGGGAGGTGTACGGGGTCGGCTTGCCCCAGTCGACGCAGGTGTTTCCGGTGGGCTCGGCGGTCGACCACAGATCGCCGGTGTAGTACGACTTCCCGGACTTCGGCTCGACGGTCAGTCCGTCGTACTCGAAGGAGGAGTCGGGGTCGTCGTAGTACCAGCTCCACTGGCTGTCGCGGACGCCGTACACCTTCGGGGTGAACAGGCCCTTGGCACCCCAGCGCGACGAGTGGTTGTACACGACGTCCTGGTAGATCTTCATGCCCTTGGCGTGGGCGGCGTCGATGAGGTCCTGGTACGAGGCGCCGGCCGATTCGAGCCGGGCGTCCACCCGGTAGAAGTCGTAGCCGTGGTAGCCGTGGTAGTCGTAGTCGGACCGGTTGAGCACCACGGGGGTGATCCACACGGCGGAGAAGCCGAGCCCCTTGATGTAGTCGAGCTTGTCCACCAGGCCCTTGAAGTCCCCCCGGAACATGGGGTCGTCGTTGGCCGCGTTCCCGGACTTCGTGTGCTGGCTGCCGCCGCGGTTGTTGGAGGGGTCGCCGTCGTTGAAGCGTGCGGTGAGGACGAAGTAGACCGGGTCCTCGCGCGGGTCGGTGCCGCGCGGACGGCCCGGGGCGGGGGCCGGGGGCGCCGTGCCGGTGGTCGCCCGTGCGGGCGTCGACGAGGCGGAGGTGTTGCCCGCCGCGTCGCGGGCCCGCACCGTGTAGGTGTAGGCGGTGTTCGCCTCCAGGTCCGTGTCGGTGAGGACGGTGGAGACCACGTCGGTGACCACCGTGCCGCGGGTGCCGCCGGTACGGGTCACCTGATAGCCCGTCACCCCCCTGTCGTCGGTGGCGTGCTCCCAGGTGAGGACGACGGAGGTGCCGTCGGCGCGCGCCTCGATCCCGGTGGGCGCACCGGGTGCCTGGGTGTCGGGGACCTCGGTGGCGCAGGGGTCGGCGGCGTCGCCCGTGACGACCCGGTCCCTGACGGTCGTCGCGCCGGCGGACAGCGTGTAGTTCGCGCCGTTGTTGTTGTCCCAGACGCCGTTGCCGTTGTTGAAGACGGCGCTGAGGGCGGTGGCGGTGCCGAGGTCGACGGTCCGTTTCCACCAGCCGGTGCAGGCGGCCTCCATGCCGATGCCGGGGACGGTCGTCCAAGCTCCGCCGGCCGGGGCGTAGTGCAGGTTGACGGTGGTCCAGCCGAGGGCGGCGGTGGAGTAGTAGACGGTGGCCTGGTTGCCGGGCCCGGGCTCGCCCGGGTCGTCGGCGCAGGGGTCGGAGTGGGCGACCACGCCGTCCCTGACGGTGATCGTGCCGGTGCCGAGGTCGTAGTCGCGGCCGTTGTTGTTGTCCCAGGTGCCGGTGCCGTTGTTGAAGGTGGCCCGCAGTCCCTCCGCCGAGCCGAGGGGGACGGTCGTCTTCACCCAGTCCGTGCAGGCGGCCTCCATCGTCACGCCGGGGACGGTCGTCCAGGAGCCGCCGTCGGGCGCGTAGTGGAGGAGGTGCGCCGACCAGTTCTTGGTCTTCGTGTAGTAGAAGACCGTGGCGGTGTTCTCCGCGGCCGCGGCGGGCACCGGGACCGCGGCGGCCGGGTCGGCCGCGGGAGCGGCGGAGAGCAGTCCGAGCAGGCAGGCGGCGGCCACGGCCGTCACCGGGGCAGGTCCGAACCGCCGGAAGGGAGTGCGTCGCATACGTCACTACTCCGGAGCAGGGCCGCGACGGGGAGGTCGCGGCGGTCGATGGGGCCCGCTCACTCCGAAGCGCCTCGGACCGGAACGGGAGAGCCGACCCCTGACTGAAAGAGCCGTCGGCAACTTGCAGCAAGCACTTGCGAAAGCGGAAATTACCCGTGCATGACAGGGGCGTAAAGGGTCCGCGGCGAGATCTGTGGCGAACGGCGTCGCGGTCGCGCCCGAGGCGGGTGGTCGCCCGGAGCTTGAACGTGTTCAATAATGCGGTCATGAACGTCCCGCGCCCTCGCACCTGGGCCCTGTCCGCCGCCGCGCTCTACCTGGGCACGGTGGCCGTCGCCGGTGTTCTCCACGACGGAGCGACCGCGCCTGCCTTCCCCGGATCCGTCGTCCTCGTCGTGCTGCTGTACGCGACCGCGTCGGCCCTCCACACTGGGGAACCACCGCCCGCGGACCCGGCGCCCGAGCTCGGCCGGCTGGTGCCCCTCGTGGGCGGAGCGCTGCTCAATGTGCTGCTGGTGTGGGCCGCGGTGAGCTTCGCGCGCGTGTTCGTCCGCGACTGCCGGGCGGCCCGCGGGGCGCGTCGTACCCGAGGCGACGAGCGCCGGGCCGACGGGGCGGCGGCCCGGCGGGGCGGGCCCGGGCACCGGGTGCCCGCCGGGCCGCATAGAGTCGACCCCGGCTCGTGAACCGTCGCCCGACCGGCGTGCCGGATCCGCTGCCGGCCCCCGTACCGTCACACCACCCCGAGGAGCACTCCGTGACCGACGCGGCGTCCACCGCCACCCAGCAGCAGATCGCCCGGGAACTCGAGGTCTCCCCGAGCTTCGACCCGCTCGCCGAGATCGAGCGCCGGGTGGCCTTCCTCGCCGAGCGCCTCACCTCCACAGGGCTGCGCGCCCTGGTGCTCGGCATCAGCGGCGGCGTCGACTCGACGACCGCGGGCCGGCTCTGCCAGCTGGCCGTCGAGCGGGCTCGCGCCGCCGGACACGACGCCACCTTCTACGCCATGCGCCTGCCGTACGGCGTCCAGGCCGACGAGAAGGACGCCCAGCTCGCGCTGGGATTCATCGCCGCCGACCGGGTCCTGACCGTGGACGTCAAGCCGTCGAGCGACGCCGCCCTCGATGCCGCCCTGGCCGGGGGTGTCGTCTTCCGGGACGCCCACCACCAGGACTTCGTCCAGGGCAACATCAAGGCCCGCCAGCGGATGATCGCCCAGTACGCCGTCGCGGGCGCCCACGACGGTCTCGTCGTCGGCACCGACCACGCCGCCGAGGCCGTCTCCGGCTTCTTCACCAAGTACGGCGACGGCGCGGCCGACGTCGTCCCGCTGACCGGTCTGACCAAGCGCCGGGTGCGCGCCGTCGCCGAGGCGCTCGGGGCCCCTTCCGAGCTGGTGTGGAAGACGCCCACGGCCGACCTGGAGACCCTCGACCCGGGCAAGCCCGACGAGGACGCGCTCGGGGTCACGTACGACGACATCGACGACTTCCTCGAGGGCAAGCCGGTGGCGGAGCCCGCCTTCGCCTCGATCGTCCGCCGCTACGAGCTCACCGACCACAAGCGCCGGCTCCCGATCGCTCCCTGAGAGTGATGTGCGGCCACCATCCGGACGCGAGCCCGCGTGGCGGGCGTCCGGTAGGTGGTCGCCTTGGTGTGCCCTCGGAATCCCAGGGTCCACACGAAGGAGACAACGGCATGTTCGGACAGACGAAGGCGTTCAGCGGCTTCTCGGTCGACGATCTCGGCAAGGCCCGTCAGTTCTACGGCGAGACCCTCGGCCTCCCGGTCGAGGAGAGCGGGCAGGGCGACATGCGGATGCTGACCATCAAGCTGGGAGGCGGCGCGAACGTCTTCGTCTACCCGAAGGACAACCACACGCCCGCGTCCTTCACGATCCTGAACTTCCCCGTCGACGACATCGACGTCGCCGTCGACGAGCTGACGAGGCGGGGCGTGAGCCTGGAGCGGTACACGGAGTTCGAGCACGACGCCAAGGGCGTCGTCCGGGGCCCCGGCTCCGAGGGACCGGCCGCGATCGCCTGGTTCACGGACCCGGCGGGCAACGTCCTCTCCGTCCTCCAGGAGTAGACCTCCCCGCGCAGACGGCCCGGCCACGAACGAGGGGGCCGGGCCGTCGTTCGGGACAGCACGGATGCCGGCGTTAGTCGCCGACCACTGTGATCGGGCAGCTCTGCCACTGCCTCCAGCACGGCTGCACCTGCGACGAGGCCGTTGCCCTCCCGTCACCACATGCCCTGGTGGTGGCTGCCCAGCCGCCCTATGGGCGCCGGCGGCCGCACCCACGACGCGAACCGCCGGCCAGGAGCCGCGTCGTCGCGCCGGTACCGCAGAACGGATTCCTGCACGACCGCGACCCGTTCCGCTGCGATGAGGCAGGTGACGGGCTCCAGCCCACCCGCGTCCGCCTGCCGGGATCCGTTCCCAGGTGCCGTCCACTGCCCACCTGATCAGCCGTTTGTGATCCCCCTCCTCGAAGCCGCTCGCGGCGTCAGACGTTCGGGAGGGGGAAGCGGACGCCGGTCAGTCGCTCCGACACGTCCCACAGGCGCCGGCCGGTCTCGACGTCGGCGGCTGAGGGGGCGAGCCGTACCGTCTCGGGAGCGCCGCGGAGTTCGCCCATGCCGCCAGGGCCGATGAACCGGCCGCTGTGGGCGTCGGCGTCGGTCGCGGCGAACAGCTGGGGGAGCGCGCCCTGGTCCGGGGCTTGGGCGAGCGGGGTCAGGACGCGGCCGAAGAGCAGCTTCACCATCCCGACCGGCGAACTCGTCTGCAGGTTGGTGGCCGTGTAGCCGGGGTGGGCGAGCAGGCTGCGGACGGGGCTCTCGGTGGCCGCCAGGCGCCGGTGGAGTTCCTGGCCGAAGACGGCGTTGGCGAACTTCGACTGGTTGTAGAAGCCCATCGGTGAATACCGGCGCTCGCCGGAGAGGTCGTCGAAGAAGATGCGCCCCCGCCGATGGTTGATCGAGCTCACCGTGACCACGCGGGGGTCCTTCCCCGCTGCCACCAGGTCGAGCAGCAGTCCGGTGAGCGCGAAGTGGCCGAGGTGGTTGGCGGCGAACTGGATCTCGTGCCCCTGCGCGCTGAGCGTCCGCGGTGGCGCCATCACCCCCGCGTTGTTGATGAGGACATCCGGGCGGACGCCTTCGGAGCGCAGTCGGTCGGCGAAGGCGTGGACCGAGTCGAGATCGGCCAGGTCGAGGCGGCGCACCTCCAGGTCGGCGTGCGGCTGATCGGCGGTGATCTCCGTGGCCGCCCGTCGGCCCCTGGCCTCGTCGCGTACGGCGAGGATCACCCGTCCGCCCTTGCGGGCGACCGCACGGGTGGTGGCCAGTCCGAGTCCGCTGTTCGCCCCGGTGACCACGAACACCCGGCCCGTCTGGTCCGGAATGCGTTCGGCTGTCCAAGCATGCTGCTGCGTCATGTGTCACACGTTGCCCTGCGTGTCACCGAGTGTCAATCCTGTCTTTTCATGCCGCAGACGGCGTGGCGTGTAATATGACGGGGTGAGCAACCGTCCTGAAGCGAGCCTGGCCCAGCGCAAGCGTCAGCTCGTCTCCGACGAGCTGAGCGAGGCCGCACTCATCCTGATGGCGCGGAAGGGCTTCGACGGCGTCACGGTCGACGAGATCGCGGCCGCCGCGGGCGTGTCGAAGCGGACGTTCTTCCGCTACTTCGCGTCCAAGGAAGACGTGGTCGTCCAGTTCCTGACGGAGATGGGCGCGGGCATGCGCGCCGAACTCGCGGGGCGACCGGCCGCGGAGCGCCCCTCCGTCGCGTTGCGGCACACCATCTGGGCCTCCATCGACGCCTGCGCCGGTCACGCCGACCGGGCGCTGCTGGTGGTCCAGCTGATCCTGCGCACGCCGGCGCTGCTCGCCCGCTTCCTGGAGCGCCAGGCGCACTGGCGTGACGACCTGGCCGCGGAGCTGGCCGACCGGGTGGGTCTGGATTCGGCGACCGCCCTGTATCCCCGACTCGCCGCCGCAACGGCCCTGAACGCCTTCGAGGTCGTCCTCCACCTGTGGAGCGAAAGCGACGGTGCGGAGGATCCGGCCGCGCTGACCGACCACGCCTTCGCCCTCGTCGCCCCTTCGCTGGACGCCACCCCACGGTAGGGATCGCCCGGACGCCCCGCGGAGACCCTCGGCGAGCGGACGGACCATCCGGCCGGCCGCGTCGATCGGCCGTGACGCTCCGGCCGCACCCCGCGGCACGCCCCGCGCGGCCCGGACGGGACGAAACAGGGCCCGCGTCTCCGTTGAACCTCCGCTTATCGGGTGTTGATGTCCGCGTCCTACGCTCTCCCCGCCGGCCACGCCGAACGGGGGACGTCATGCTCCGCATTCATTTCAGCGATACGGACCTGGCGAGAACGAGGATCGCCGCCGCGCCCGATCCCCTCTGGGAAGTCGCCGCCAGTCTGCACCGATTGCAGTCGCGCCGAGGGCGGTGGGCCTACGCCGGCTGGTACCGCATGGCACGGCAGCGGACGCGGGACAGGGGGCTGGAGCGTGTCCTGCGGAGCGTCCTCCTCCCCCTGTATCCCAGGGCCGCCTACTTTCCCGACTTCCTGACGCCCGCGGACGCGGTAGGGGATCTGGACGCCGGACTGGAATCGCTGCTGGCCACGCCTCCGCGACGGGTCCTGCGGGAAGTGACCATCCTCGACCGCACCGTCGGAGCCCCCGCGTGGGCCGGGCAGCTGGCCCGGCGGGACGTGCGCGCGGAGTTCGCGGGGATGCTGCGGGCGTACCACGACGCGGTGATCACCCCGTACCAGGAAGAGGCACAGGCCCGGATCGAGGCGGAGCGCGCGGCCCGTGCCCGTGGGCTGCTCGACGGCGGAGTCGAGGGCATGCTCGCGGGGCTCGGTCCGATGCTGCGCTGGCGCCCTCCCGTCCTGGAGGCCGTCTATCCCCGACAGGTCGAGGACCGGGACCTGTATCTGAACGGACGTGGGCTCACGCTCGTCCCCTCGTACTTCAACTGGGGCGAGCCGGTCGCCTTCGCGGACCCGGACATGCCACCCGTGCTCTGGTACTCGCTCCTTCACGAGCCGAGCCCACGGGAACTCCCGTACGGCGCCGACGTTCCCGAGAGGTCCCTGGTCGCCCTGCTCGGGCGGGCACGCGCGGTCGCCCTGCGCGCGGCGTCCACCGGTGCCACGACCGGCGAGATCGCCCGGGCCGCGGGAGTCTCGGCGTCCTCCGCCAGCAGACACGCCACCGTGCTGCGGGACGCGGGCCTCGTCACCACCGTCCGCAACGGCCCGACCGTGCTGCACACCCTCACCCCGGCGGGCGCGTCCCTGCTGCGGGCCGCGGGCCGCCCGCAGTGACCGGCACGCCCGTGTCGCCGTCGGCACCAGCCGGGGGCGGGCCCGCCGGTCGTCCACCGGCGGACCCGCCCCGTGCGTACCCTCGCGGTCAGGCGGCGTACGTGCCCGACGCGGAGCCGGTGGTCTGGAAGAAGAACACGAACTCCTGAGAGTCGCGGACGTTGGTGGCGATCACCTTCCACGAGCCCGCGGCGGCCCACTTGTAGTCGCTCTGGCAGTCGAAGGAGCCGCTGCTGAGCTTGAAGCACACCTTCACGTACCGGCCGCTGGAGCCCATCTTGAGGTTGATGTCGTTGCACCTGGCCGACGTCCTGAAGACGCTGGTCGTGGACCGGCCGGACGCCTTCGAGAAGGACGAGGCTCCGTCGTAGCAGCTGACCAGGGCGCTCACGTCGCCCTGCGGAGCGGCGACGGCCACCGTCGATCCGCCGAGTGCCAGAGCGAGGCCACCGGCGGCCGCGGCGAGCGTCTTGAGGTTGTTCCGCATGTCTTCCCCCTAGGACAGGTGTGCATGGCGAGGTCCACTCTGCCGAGCGGTGCGGGGGCCGGCCACGCTGTTGCGGCGGGCCGCAAAAGCCGAGCTCACCGGGGGAGCACGAGATGCCGGGCGTCCGCTTCACCGACGGTGCGCGGCCCTTCCGCCACGCCGGTCCCGTCCGCGCGGAGCGGTCCGCAGCACCAGGCTGCGGAGCGCTCCGCAGCACCAGGCCCGCCCGGGGCCGTTCCGGCCGCGGCGGCGATGGCCCGAACGGCCCGGTCCGCGTGCACCGGGCCACGCCGCCCCCTGGAATGGGGGGATGACCGCGCCCCCGGACGACTGCCTCGCACGCAACGAGTGGATCTGTGGCGCCTACCTGTCCTCCCGGAGCGAGATCCTCGGCGACGCGGTGGTCCAGCATGTGGAGATCACCGCGATCTCCGTCTCCCTCGCGCTGCTGCTCGCCGTACCCCTGGCCGTCCTGGCCAGGCGCTGGCGCTGGGCGGCCGGACCGGTCCTCGGCGTCACCACGATCCTGTACACGATCCCGTCCCTCGCGATGTTCTCGCTGCTCCTGCCGGTCTACGGCCTCAGCGCCTCGCTCGTCGTCGCGGGACTCGTGCTCTACTCCCTCACCCTGCTCGTACGGAACATCCTGGCCGGTCTCCGTGCCGTCCCCGAGGAGACGCGGCAGGCCGCACGCGGCATGGGGTACGGGCCCGTGCGCCTGCTGCTCGCCGTGGAGCTGCCGCTCGCGCTCCCCGCCGCGATGGCGGGGCTGCGCATCGCCACGGTCTCCGCCGTCTCCCTCGTCACCATCGGCGCGATCGTCGGACACGGCGGCCTCGGCAACCTCATCTACTCCGGTATGAACACCTACTTCAAGGCGCAGGTCCTCACGGCCTCCGCCCTCTGCGTGCTCATCGCCGTCGTGGCCGACCTGCTGCTGCTCGGTGCGCAACGGCTGCTCACGCCGTGGACGGCGCGGTCCCGCGGGCAGGCCGCGTGAACACCCTCTCCGCCACCTGGGAGTGGCTCACCAGCGGTGCCAACTGGTCCGGCGACAACGGCGTCCGGAACCGGCTCGTCGAGCACCTCGTCCTCACCGTCGTCTGTCTCGCGCTCAGCTGCGTGATCGCCCTCCCGGTCGCGCTGGTCCTCGGCCACCTCGGCAAGGGCGGAGCCCTCGCCGTGAACCTGTCCAACGTCGGCCGTGCCGTACCCACCTTCGCCGTCCTCGTCCTGCTGCTGCTCAGCCCGGTCGGTGCGTACGGGGACTGGCCGACGATCATCGCGCTCGTCCTGTTCGCCGTACCGCCCCTGCTCACCAACGCGTACGTGGGGATGCGGGGTGTCGACGCCGATGTCGTACGGGCCGCGCGGGGGATGGGGATGACCGGCCCGCAGACGATGTTCCGGGTCGAGGTGCCGCTCGCGCTGCCGTTGATCCTCACCGGCGTCCGCATCGCCGCCGTGCAGCTCGTGGCCACCGCGACCGTCGCCGCACTCGCCGGCGGGGGCGGCCTCGGCCGGATCATCACCGCGGGATTCAACCTCGCCTCCACCCCGCAGGTCGTCGCGGGCGCCGTCCTCGTCGCCCTGTTCGCGCTCGTGGTCGAACTCGTCTTCGTGGGGGCGCAGCGGCTCGCCCCGGCCTGGGCCCGCGGGAGCGGGACATGAGGGGGCGGAGCGCCGCGGCGGCGGCGGCGCTGTGCGCGGCGCTCGCCGGCTGCGCCGCCGGACCGTCGCTGGAGAACCAGGGAGAGGTCACCGGCTCGCCCGGCGACAGCCGTCATCTGACCATCGGCAGCGCCGGATTCACCGAGAGCGACGTGCTCGCCCAGATGTACGCGCTCCTGCTGGAACAGGCCGGATACCGTACGAGGATCATCGCCGTCACGAACCGGGAGATCTACGAACCGGCCCTGGAGAGCGGCCAGATCGACGTCGTCCCGGAGTACGCGGCGACGTTCGCCGACTGGCTGAACGCCAAGGTCAACGGCCCCGAGGCGCCGACCGTCGGTTCGCCCGACCTCGCCACGACGATGACCGCGCTGCGCGGCCTGGCCGGCCCGCGCGGGCTGACCGTCCTCGACGCCGGGGAGGCCGTCGACCAGAACGCCTTCGCCGTCACCGCCGCGTACGCCGCCGAGCACCGGCTCAGGACGCTCAGCGACCTGGGCGCCGCGAAGCTGCCCGTGCGGCTCGCGGCGGGCGACGAATGCGTCCAGCGGCCGTACTGCGCGCCCGGCCTGAAGGAGACGTACGGCATCGACATCACCGCCGTCGACCCGAAGGGGGTCGGCACCACGCAGGCCAAGCAGGCCGTGCAGAGCGGCCAGGACCAGATGGTCCTGACGACGACCACCGACGCCACGCTCGACGCATTCGGTCTGGTCCTCCTCGCCGATGACAAGAACCTGCAGAACGCGGATCACATCGTCCCTGTCGTCAACCGCTCCCGGGCGGGCGGTGAGCGGGTGACGAGCGCCCTGGACCGTCTCAACACCGTCCTGACCACGGCCGATCTCGCGAACATGAACGAACAGGTGGACAACTGGCGCCGCCTGCCGGAGGACGTCGCGCGGACGTACCTCCAGGACAGGAGGCTCGTTCCGGCGCGCTAGACGGGGCTCCTCGGTCGTCGGACGGGGCTCCTCGGTGTCGGTTGCGGGGTCGGACGCGCGCGTCGATAGTGGGAAGGCGGCCGTTCTTCTCCCCTTCATCTCCCACCTTGCGATCGAGCCTTTCGCACCACGCAAGAGGAGCACTCCATGAGGAAGAACACCCAGGCGCGTCGTCTGCTGTCGGTCGCGACCGTTTCCGTGCTCGGGGGCATCCTGCTGATGCCGGTCCCCGCGGGCGCGCAGCCGACCGCGCGGACCAGTGCGGAGGCCCGGATCTCGGGAACGCTCTCGTTCCACCTCGTCAACGGGCAGACGGGCAAGTGCGCGACGGTCGCCGGTGGGCGCTCGACCGAGAACAACGTCCAACTGGTCCAGTTCGACTGCGACAGCGACCCCTCGCGCCGATGGCGGATCGCCAACTGGAACGGCTCGTCCCACCAGATCGTCAACGTGCAGACGGGCAAGTGCGCGACCGTCGCGGGCGGGCGCTCGACCGAGAACAACGTCGAGCTGGTCCAGTTCAGTTGTGACAACGACCCCTCGCGACGCTGGAGGGTGACCAACTGGAGCGGCAGGACCTACCAGATCGTCAATGTCCAGACGGGCAAGTGCATGACGGTCGCCGGTGGGCGCTCGACCGACAACAACGTCCCGCTCGTCCAGTTCACCTGCGACTCGGACTCCTCACGCCGCTGGACCGCGCGGCTGGCGGGCTGACCGCCGCGCGGGACGGCATCCGCCTCAGGCGTCCGCCACCGAGTCGAACGCGACCTCCCCCCGCCCGACTCCCCGGGCCTCGGCGTCCACCGAACGTCGCAGCGCCTCGTGGAGCTTGGCGGGGGTGAGGACGCCGAGGAAGCGCGGGCCGTCGAGGACGGCCACCCAGCCCGCGTCGTGCTGGAGCATCTCGCTGAACGCCTGCTTCAGCGGGGCGCCCACCGACACCCAGGCGTCCATGCGGACGGCCAGGTCGCCCACCGTGCCCTGCCGGCCCGCGAGGTCGAGGGTCTCGGCGGCCACCCAGCCGTGCAGATCGCCGTCGCCGCCGAGGACCACCGCCCAGCGGGCCCCGTCGGCGCGCAGCCGGGCCGCCGCGTCCGCGGCCGGCTCGTCCAGGCGGGCGACGGGAGGCTGGTCCAGGTCGTCCGCCTCGATCGCGGTGACGGAGAGCCGTTTCAGGCCCCGGTCCGCCCCGACGAACCGGGCGACGTACGGCGTGGCGGGGGTGCCGAGCACCGCCGCCGGTGTGTCGAACTGCTCGACGCGTCCCTGTCCGTAGACGGCGATCCGGTCGCCCATCCGGACCGCCTCCTCGATGTCGTGGGTGACCAGGAGGACGGTCTTGCGCACGGTGGCCTGGAGCTTCAGGAACTCGTTCTGGAGGTGCTCGCGGACGACGGGGTCGACCGCGCCGAAGGGCTCGTCCATCAGGAGCACCGGGGGATCGGCGGCCAGCGCGCGGGCGACGCCGACGCGCTGACGCTGTCCGCCGGAGAGCTGGGCCGGGTAGCGGCCGCCGTAGACCTTCGGGTCGAGGCCGACCAGGTCGAGGAGTTCGGCGGCGCGGGCGCGGGCGCGCGCCTTCTTCCAGCCGATCAGGGAGGGCACGGTCGCGGTGTTGTCGAGGATGGTCCGGTGCGGGAAGAGCCCGACCTGCTGGATCACGTAGCCGATGTTCCTGCGCAGCTTCACGGGATCGACCTTCGCGATGTCCGCGCCGTCGACCAGGATCCGGCCGGAGGTCGGCTCGATGAGCCGGTTGACCATCATCATCGTCGTCGTCTTGCCGCAACCGGACGGGCCGACCAGGGTGACCAGTTCGCCTTCGGCGACATCGAGGGACAGGCCGTCGACGGCGGTGGTGCCGTCCGCGTACACCTTGCTGACCTGCTCGAACCGGATCATGGATCCACGCTAGGAGCGGCGGGGGCGCCGCGCACGGGGGCCGGGCCCGTCCGGGGACCGACAGTCCGCTGAACTCCGTCTCTTGTCATGACCCTTGCGAGTCCCTCCGCCGGACTGCTATCCATTCGTTAGGAAACTTTCCTTCCAATCCATCGTTCCGGGAGACCCCCATGACATCGGCACGATCGGCACGTCTCCATCTGCGCTCCCTGGGTGCCGCCGGCACCGCGGTGGCCGCGCTGCTCCTGGGCCTCGCCGCCGCACCGTCCACGGCGGTGGCGGCCCCCGTCACCCACGAGGCGGAGACCGCCACGGTCTCCCGCGGCGCGGTCGAGTCCAACCACGGCGGCTTCACGGGCTCGGGTTTCGTCAACTACGACAACGCCAGTGGCGGTTACGTCCAGTGGAACGTCAACGCCGCCCAGGCCGGCACGGCGACCCTCACCCTGCGCTACGCCAACGGCAGCACCACCAACCGCCCCATGGACATCTCGGTCAACGGCGCGGTCGCCGCCGCCGGCAAGGCGTTCGGCGGCACCGGCGCCTGGACCAGCTGGACCACCGCCACGATCACCGCGAACCTCAAGGCCGGCGCCAACACCATCCGCGCCACCGCCACCACCACGAACGGCGGCCCCAACGTCGACCACCTCACGGTCGACACCGCCGCGCCCGTCGTCGACACCCCGGCCGCCGTCAACGGCCGGCTACGGGTCTGCGGCACCAAGCTCTGCAACCAGTACGGCAAGCCCGTCCAGCTGCGCGGCATGTCCAGCCACGGCACACAGTGGTACAGCCAGTGTCTGACCGGCGGCTCGCTCGACGCGCTCGCCAAGGACTGGAAGGCCGACGTCCTGCGCGTCTCCACCTACGTCCAGGAGGACGGGTGGGAGACCGACCCGGTGAGGTTCACCAACCTCGCCCACAGTCTGATCGACCAGGCCTCCGCACGCGGCATGTACGTGATCGTCGACTGGCACATGCTCACACCGGGCGACCCGCACGCCAACCTGGCCAACGCCAGGAAGTTCTTCACGGACATCGCGACCCGGCACAAGGACAGGAACAACATCCTCTACGAGGTCGCCAACGAGCCCAACGGCGACAGCGTGACCTGGTCCAGGATCAAGAGCTACCACGAGCAGATCATCCCGGTCATCCGGAACATCGACGGCGACGCCCCGATCCTGCTCGGTACCCGCGCCTGGTCCTCCCTCGGCGTCTCGAACGGCGGCGACGAGACCGAGGTGGTGAACAACCCGGTCAACGCCACCAACGTCATGTACACGTTCCACTTCTACGCGAAGTCGCACCGCGACGCGTACCTGGCCACCCTCTCCCGGGCGGCCGACCGGATCCCCGTCTTCGTCACCGAGTTCGGCACCCAGGACTACGCGGGTGAAGGCGCCGACGACTTCGCCATGTCCCAGAGGTACATCGACCTGATGGCCGCCAAGAAGATCAGCTGGGTCAACTGGAACTTCTCCGACGACCACCGCTCGGGCGCCGTCTTCAAGACCGGAACCTGCGACGGAAACGGCCCCTGGACGGGCACCGCGCCCCTGAAGGAGGCCGGGGTCTGGATCCGCGACCGGATCAGGACCGCCGACGACTTCCCCACCTCCTGACCCCTCCCGGCGCACCACCTGACCCACCTCGACGCGCCCCCGTCCCCTGCCCTGTGATCCACTGGACGGGCGGGGGCGTATCGAACAGGAGCAGCATTGACCAGCTACCGCCAGCCCGGCCTCGTCCTCACCGACCGCCGTTTCACCGTGCCGCTCGACCACGCGGACCCCGAGGGCGAACAGATCGAGGTCTTCGGCCGCGAGGCCGTCGCGAGCGACAGGTCCGGGGACGACCTGCCGTGGCTGGTCTACCTGGAGGGCGGGCCGGGTTTCGGGGCCCGCCGCTTCGTCGGCCGACAGGCATGGCTGGGCCGGGCCGTCCAGGAGTTCCGCGTCCTCCTCCTCGACCAGCGCGGCACCGGCAACTCCACCCCCGCCAACCGCCAGACCCTGCCGCTGCGCGGCGCCCCCGATCGGCAGGCCGACTACCTCGCGCACTTCCGGGCCGACGCGATCGTCCGGGACTGCGAACTCATCCGGAAGCGGCTCACCGGCGGGGCCCGCTGGACCGTCCTCGGCCAGAGTTTCGGCGGCTTCTGCGCCACCCACTACCTGTCCACCGCCCCCGAGGGACTGCGGACCGTGCTGATCACCGGCGGACTGCCCTCCCTGCATGCCACCGCCGACGAGGTCTACCGGGCCGCCTACCCGCGCATCCGCCGCAAGGTCGAGGCCCACTACGCCCGCTACCCCCAGGACGTCGAACGCGCCCGCCGCATCGCCGCCCACCTGCGGGAGCACGAGGTGGCCCTGCCGTCCGGCGGACGGCTCACGCCGGCCGCCCTCCAGTCCCTCGGCATCCTCCTCGGCAGCGGCGAGGGCACCCACCAACTGCATTTCCTCCTGGAGGACGCCTTCGTCGGGACACCCGAGGGAACCGCGCTCTCGGACGCCTTCCTGGAGAACGTCCAGGCCGTCCTCTCGTACGCGGGCCACCCGCTCTACGCCCTGCTCCACGAGGCGATCTACGCCCAGGGGAAGGGGCCCACCGCCTGGGCCGCCGAACGCGTCCGCGCCGAGTTCCCGGAGTTCGACGCGGAGAAGACCCTGGCCGGCGACGCACCGCTCCTCTTCACCGGCGAGACCGTCCACCCCTGGCACTTCGACACCGACCCGGCGCTGAGCCCGCTGCGCGAGACCGCCCGGCTGCTCGCCGAACGCGAGGACTGGGCGCCCCTCTACGACCCCGCCCGCCTCGCCGCCAACGAGGTGCCCGTCGCCGCCGCCGTCTACCACGACGACCTGTACGTGGACACCGCCCACTCCCTGGAGACCGCCCGCGCGATCAGGGGCCTGCGGACCTGGGTCACGGACGAGTTCGAACACGACGGCGTGCGGGCCGGCGGCCCCCGCGTCCTGGACCGGCTCCTCGCACTCGCCAGGGGTGAGATCTGACTCCGGCGACAGGACCCACCGCGCGGCGGCACGCGCAAAAGTCCAAGAAGTGATCCCTGATTGCTCATTGTCCGCTCGTGACGCGCCGGATAGAAGTCGGTCCGGACCACCCATGAGGAGAGGACCGGACATGACCACCCACGTCAGTGCCGAGATCACCAGCCAGCCCGACTGCTGGCGGCGCGCCGCGGACACGGCCGCGGACCACGCCGATCTGCTGCCGCGGCGCGGTGAGCGGATCGCGGTCGTGGGCTGCGGCACCTCGTACTTCATCGCCCGGGCCTACGCGGCCCTGCGGGAGTCCCTGGGGGAGGGCGAGACCGACGCCTTTCCGGCGTCCGACGAGACCCCGCTCGGGCGGGGCTACGACCGGATCGTGGCCCTCACCCGTTCCGGCTCGACGACCGAGGTCGCGACGCTCCTCGCCCGGGCCTCCGGCCGCATCCCGACCCTGGTCCTGACCGGCGTCCCGGACAGCCGCGCCGCGCACCACGCGGACCGGGTGATCGGCCTCGACTACGCCGACGAACGCTCCGTGGCCCAGACCCGGTTCGCCACCACGGCCTTCCAACTCCTGCGTGCCGGACTCGGCGTGGACCTGACCCCGTCGATCGGCGACGCCGAACTGGCCCTGTACGAACCGCTGCCCACGGCCTGGGAGCAGCGACGCCAGTTCACCTTCCTCGGCACCGGCTGGACGGTCGGACTCGCCGACGAGGCCGCGCACAAGCTCCGCGGACTGGCCCGCGCCTGGACGGAGTCGTACGCGGCGATGGAGTACCGCCACGGTCCGATCGTCATCAGCGACCGGTCCAGCCTCGTCTGCTGCCTCGGCCCGGCTCCGGCCGGGCTGCGCGACGAAGTGGAGTCCACCGGGGCGCTGTTCGCCGCCGACGCGATCGATCCGGTGGCCGCCCTGGTGCGCGCCCAGCGGCTGGCCGTCTCGCTCGCGGTGCGGCGGGGACTCAACCCGGACCGCCCCCGCCACGCGTCCCGCTCGGTGATCCTCTCGGGAGCGATCCGGGCCTGAGCCCGTATCCTGCGCGCATGATCGACACGAGCACCACCCCACTCGACGACATGCCGGGCGACTGGCAGCGGGCGCTCGCCGTGGTCGCCCACCCGGACGACCTCGAGTACGGCTGCGCCGCGGCCGTCGCGGGCTGGACGGACCAGGGCAAGGAGGTCGTCTACGTCCTCGCCACTCGTGGCGAGGCGGGCATCGACTCGCTCGATCCGGCCGCCTGCGGCCCGCTGCGCGAGCAGGAGCAGCGGGCGAGCGCCGCGGTCGTCGGGGTGCCGACGGTGGAGTTCATGGACCACAGGGACGGCGTGATCGAGTACGGACTCGGCCTGCGCCGCGACATCGCGGCGGCGATCCGCAGGCACCGGCCCGAACTGGTCGTCACCCTGAACCACCGCGACACCTGGGGCAGCGGGGTCGGCGGCTTCTGGAACACCCCCGACCACGTGGCGGTCGGGCGCGCGACGCTGGACGCGGCCGGCGACGCGGGCAACCGCTGGATCTTCCCCGAACTGACCGAGCAGGGCCTGGAGCCGTGGAACGGCGTCCGCTGGGTGGCGGTCGCCGGCTCCCACACCCCGACCCACGCGGTCGACGCCACCCCCGGCGAGGAGCGCGCCGTCCAGTCCCTGCTCGCCCACCGCGGCTACATCGAGGCCCTGACGGACGACGACCCGGAGACCTACGTCCGCACCTTCCTCCACGGCAACAACCAGCGCTTCGCCTCCCGTTACGGCGGCCGGCCGACCGTCGCCTTCGAGCTCTTCTCCCGCTGAGGTCTTCCGCCGGGGCGGACGGCCTTCCAACGGCCGTGTCGAACACCTAACCTGACGAGCCGTCAGTAATTGGGGGTGCGCGGTGATCGACACGCTCGACAGGGAGATCCCGGAGGGCGAGGAGCGGATGACGCTGGTCGTCGAGGACGGCGTCGGCGTCCTCACGCTGTGCCGGCCGGAGAAGCTCAACGGCTGGAGCTGGGAGGCGAGTCGGCAGCTCGGGCTGATGGCCGACCGGATTCGCTTCGACGCCGGCGTGCGGGTCGTGCTGCTGCGGGCCGAGGGGCGGGCCTTCTGCGCCGGGATCGACGTCACCGCGCCCGGTGGAGGGATCACCGGGCGCACGGTCGCCGAGCGGATCCAGCGGTACGACGAGGGCATCCGCTGGGTCCACGAGCGCTTCGCCGTCTTCGCCCGGCTGCCCCAGCCGGTCGTGGCCGCGGTCCAGGGGTACTGTCTCGGCTTCGGGTTCGAGCTCGCGCTCATGGCGGACGTCCGCGTCGCCGCCGACGACGCCGTCTTCGCCCTGCCCGAGGCGGGCCTCGGCGTCGCCGTCGACGCGGGCGGTGACCTGAGGATCGCCCGCGAGGCGGGTGCCGGCTGGGCCAAGTACCTCGCGCTCACCGGCCGCCGCATCGACGCGGCCACCGCCGAGCGGCTCGGGCTGGTCCAGCTCGTCACCGCGTGCGACGAGCTGGACCGCACCGCACGGGAGACCGCGGCCGCCATCGCGGCGAACGCGCCGCTCGCCGTCCGCGCCGTCAAGCGGAACATCGACGCCTACGCCGACCACGCCATGGCCGCGGCCCTCGACCGCACCGCCCTCGCAGCGGCCCTCACCCTCTCGTCGGAGGACGCCCGAGAGGGCTACGCGGCGAAGGCCGCCCGCAGACCACCGCGGTTCGAGGGCGGATGAATCCTCGTTGAGGTGCCGGCTTCAGACGGCCGAGTCGCCCCGAGGCGTCCGGTCGAGGGCGGCCGAGTCACCCGGAGGCGTCGGGTCGAGGGCGGCCGAGTCACCCTGGGGTGCCGGGCTCAGGACGGCCGAGTCACCCCTGCGGGGCCGGCTTGAGGACGGCGAAGGGGGCTCCGAAGGGGTCGGCGAGCCAGGCGATCCGTCCCACGTCGGGGATGTCCGCCGCCGGCATCAGGACCGAGCCGCCGTTCCCCTGCGTCCGCACCGCGAGGTCGTCCACGTCCGCCACCGCGAAGTACGGGATCCAGCGGGCGTGGTCCGCGCCCTCCTGGAGCTCGGCGATCCCGCCGAAGGAGGCGTCCTGCTGGTCGCCCTCGGCCGTGGAGAGCACCCGGTACGTCATCCCCGGCGCGTCCATGTCCTGCGAGCGCCAGCCGAACAGCCTGCCGTAGAACTCCAGGGCGACCCGCGGGTCGCGCACGTGCAGCTCCGCCCAGCACAGCGTGTTGTTCTCGGACGTCATCTCCAGGCCCTTCACGGAACCCGGCTGCCACACCGCGAAGTCGGCCCCGCCCGGGTCGGTCAGCTGTGCCATCCGACCGGCGTCCATCACGTCGAAGGGCTGCGCCCGCACCCTTCCTCCGGCGCTCTCCGCGGTCTTCGCGGTGGCGTCGGCGTCCGGCGTCTGGAAGTACACCGTCCAGGCGGACCGCGCGCCCTCCTCGGTCAGCGGCCCGAGCGCGGCGACCGTGCGCCCCTCCTGCTGGAAGAAGCCGTAGCCGCCGGCGTCCGGACCTGCCGAGGCGAACTCCCAGCCGAAGACGGCGGTGTAGAAGCCGGCGGCGACCGCCGTGTCGGGACTGCCCAGGTCGATCCAGCTGGGGGAGCCCTTGGTGAAGTCCGTACCGAGCATGTCGTGCCCTGCCTTTCCACGTCTGGAGGTCGTCCGGCCACCCTCGCCGATCCTCCACGCTCGGCCCCGCCCGCGCAGCCGCAGGCGCCCGTGTTCATCCGCGTGGACCAGTGCGACCCGGGGGAGCGGGTTCACTCCCCGAAGCGTCCCCGCCCCAGCTGCTCGCGCACCGGCACCACGGGATCGTTGACCAGGGCACGGCGCTGCCAGTTGGCGCCGTCGACGACCAGCGTGTGCCCGGAGACGAACCGGGCGTACGGGGAGGCCAGGAAGGTCGCCGCCCAGCCCAGCTCGCGCGGGTACCCCACGCGGAGCGCGGGCTGTCGGGCGTCCTGCCGGGACGCCCGGTCGAGGGCGCCCCGGATGTCGGTCGTCATGTCCTCGTGCGGCATCAGCCCCGGCACCAGACCGTTGACCTGGATCCCGTACGGTCCCCACTCCACGGCCAGCGTCTCCACCAGGTTCTTGACGCCGGCCTTCGCCGCCGCCGAGTGGGCGAAGCCGGGGCCTCCGGTCCAGGCGTACGAGGCCCCCACGTTGACGACCGACCCGGGAGTCCCGGCCGCGAGATGGCGGCGGGCGAACTCCCGGGTCGTGAACCAGGTGCCCGTGAGCGTGATGTCGACGACCGCGCGCCAGCCGTTCGGCGACAACTCCTCGGCCGGTACGGGGAAGTTGGCCGCCGCGTTGTTGACCAGGACGTCCGGACGCGCCCCGAGCCTCTCCTCGCAGGAGGAGAAGGCCCGGGCGACGGCCTCGGCGTCCCGGATGTCGCAGACGGCGGTCGCCACCCGGGTCCCGCCGATCCCGGCCAGCTCGTCCCGCGCCGCCTCGAGCCGGGCGGCCGTGCGCCCGACGATCAGCAGCTCCGCCCCGAGCCGGGCGAACTCCGCCGCGATCGCCTTCCCCAGCCCCGAACCACCTCCGGTGACCAGGACCAGGCGCCCCTCGTACGTCCCCGGTGGCAGCGCGCGGGCGCCGAGCGGGGGAGGGGCGGGGAGTCCCGGCAGGTCCGGCGTCTCGTCGGTCATGCCGCATCGATAGCGCGCGCAGCCTGAGAACTGAAGACCCGTCAACGTCCGGAGGTCGCGGCCGCCCTCGCGCGGTCCAGATCCTCCATGATCAGCTCCATGTTGATCGCCACGCCGGCCCGGTAGCCTCCGCTCGCCGCGTTGATCACCTGCTCCTGCGCGCCGATCGCGTTGCCCGCGGCCCATACGCCGGGGACGCTGGTCCGGCCGGTCTCGTCGACCGCCACGAAGTCCCCGAGCGGGGTCTCCCGGGTCTCGGCCCCCAGTGCGGTGAGCAGCCCGTCCCGGGGCGTCATGCGCGGCCCGACGAAGAGCACGTCGCGCGCGACCACGCGCCCGTCCGTCATGCGGACTCCGGTGACGCGGTCGTCCTCGACGACCAGGCCGGCCACCTCGCCCGTCACGACCTCGACCCCGGCCGCCGCCACCCGGGCCCGGTCCTCAGCGGAGGGCTCGTCGGCGGTGTGCAGGAAGAGCGTGACGTCGTCGGACCAGTGCTGGACCACCAGGGCCTGATGGACGCCCATCGCCGGATGCGCGATCACCCCGAAGGCACGGTCGCGGACCTCCCAGCCGTGGCAGTACGGGCAGTGCAGCACGTCGCGGCCCCACCGCTCGGCGACGCCGTCGATCTTCGGGAGCTCGTCCACCAGACCGGTGGTGACGACGAGCCGACGCGCCTCGACCCGGCGGCCGTCGTCCGCGCTCACCACGAAGCCGCCGGCGCCGTCGGGCACCGCGGACGTGACGCGTCCTTCCGACCACTCCACCCCGTAGGCGGCGATCTCCCGGCGTCCGACCGCAAGGAAGTCCGCCGGGCTCATCCCGTCCCGGGAGAGGAAGCCCTGCATGTGCGCGGCGGGGGCGTTGCGCGGCTCGCCTGCGTCGATCACCAGGGTCCTGCGCCGCGACCGGCCGAGGATCAGGGCGGCGCTGAGCCCCGCCGCGCCGCCGCCCACCACCACCACGTCGTACCGCTCGTTCGTCTCCATGCCCCGACCTTCGCTCGGGCTCGCTCGCTTGACAAACGCTGTTGCCGTTTCCGCAAATGGAATCCATGACCGAAGACGAGCGCATCGACGACGTACTGAACGAGGTGGGCCCGCGGTTGCGCCGCATCCGGCGCGAACGCGGCGCCACGCTGGGGGACCTGTCCGCCTCCACCGGGATCTCGGTGAGTACGCTCTCCCGGCTGGAGTCCGGGCAGCGCAAGCCGAGCCTGGAGCTGCTGCTGCCGATCGCGCGGGCCCATCAGGTGCCGCTCGACGAGCTGGTCGGCGCCCCGCCGGTCGGTGATCCCCGGGTGCGCGCGAAGCCGATCGTGCGCCACGGCCGGACCATGTACCCGCTGACCCGCCAGCCGGGCGGCCTCCAGGCGTACAAGATCGTGCAGGAGAAGGCCGAGACCGTGGTGGAGCAGCGGGTCCACGAGGGGTACGAATGGCTCTACGTGCTGTCCGGGAAGCTGCGCCTCGTGCTCGGCGAGCACGACGTGGTCATCGGCGCGGGGGAGGCGGCCGAGTTCGACACGCGGGTGCCCCACTGGTTCGGGCCGACGGACGACGGCCCGGTGGAGTTCCTGAGCCTGTTCGGGCCGCAGGGCGAGCGGATGCACGTCCGGGCGCGGCCCAGGGCGTCCGGGGCCTGAAGTGCTGCAGGCCGGCCCGGCCGCGGGTCCGCACGACCTGACGGACGGCCGCGGACGGTCGGGCCCGGGCCGCGGTGCCTTCCACGGACGGTGCCGGCGGCGTGGCGGCGCCGGGGCCGGGGCGCGACGTTGGCCGACGGGGGAGCTGGTTGTCGGGGGGCGTCGGGGAGAGCGACGGTCAGGGCAGGAGGACGGCCTTGCCCCGGACGCGGTGGGCCTCCAGGTCGGCATGCGCCCGGGCGGCTTCGGCCAGGGGGTAGGTGCGCGGGACCGGGACGGTGAGCCGGCCGTCGGCGGCCCGCCGTACGAGCTCCGCCAGGGCCTTGCCGCCCCGGTCGGCGGTGCCGGGGCTGAACCGCACGCCGTACTGCCGGGCGGACAGGTCGGCGATCGTGATGACCCTGGCCGCGTCGCCGGCCAGGGCGACGGAGTCGGCGAGCACTCCGGCGCCGGAGGCGTCGAAGACGAGATCCACGCCCTCCGGGGCTGCCGCCCTCACCCGCTCCGCCCAGCCGTCGCCGTAGCGGACGGCGGTGGCTCCGCGTGCGGTGACGCGCTCGATGTCTCGCTCGCCGACGGTACCGATGACGGTGGCGCCACGGGCGACGGCCAGCTGCACGGCGATGAAGCCGACGCTTCCGGCCGCGCCGTGGACGAGCAGGGTGTGGCCCGCCTCGACGCCCAGCTGGTCGAGGACGCGGTGTGCGGCTCGGCCGACGGTGACCAGGGAGGCGGCGACCTCCCACGACAGGGCCGCGGGCTTGGCCACCGGCTGCTCCAGCAGGGCGTACTCGCTGTAGCCGCCGCCGACGGTGGCGCCGAGGACCTCGTCCCCCACGGCGGCGTCGGCTCCCTGGCCGACCGCGTCGACGACACCGGCGGCGTCGAGGCCCGGGATCATCGGAAAGTCGACGGGGGCGGCCTTCGCCATCAGGCCGGATCGGATCTTCAGGTCGAGCGGGTTCACGGACGCGGCCTCGACCTTGATCCTGACCTGGCCCGGGCCCGGCTGGGGCCGCGGGACCTCGGTCGGTCGCAGCACCTCGGGCGCGCCGTACTCGGAGAAGGTGAGCGCGGTGGACATGAGAACTCCCGGGTGGGGGTGGGTGGAGGGGGCGGACCACATGCCCGGTGACGTCCTGCGCGGTCGGGCAGGCGGTCCGCGTCGGGTGGGCTCGCCGCTCAGGCGGTGAGGGTCGGGTAGTCGGTGTAGCCGCGGTGGTCGCCGCCGTAGAAGGTGGACGGGTCCGGCGTGTTGAACGGGCCGCCGGCGGCGAGGCGGGCGGGCAGGTCGGGGTTGGCCAGGAACAGCGCCCCGTAGGCGACCATGTCCGCGGCCCCGTCCTCGACCAGCTTCAACGCGTCGGGTCCGGTGACCTCGGGGTGGGTGAACGGGTTGAGGACGAACGTGCCGGACCAGACCTTGCGCAGCTGTGGCGTCAGGTCACGGTCCGGGCCCTCCATCAGGTGCAGATAGGCCAGGTCCAGGCCGGCGAGCTCGGCCAGCAGGGCCTCGTACACCTCGCCCGGCTGGTCCTCGACGATGTCGTTGTACCGGTTTCCGGGCGAGATCCGCAGGCCCACGCGGTGACCCCCGATCGCTTCGGCCACGGCGGTGACGACCTCGACGGCGAAGCGGATGCGGCCCTCGACCGTGCCGCCCCAGGCGTCGCTGCGCAGGTTGGTCTCAGGGGCGAGGAACTGGTGGACGAGGTAGCCGTTCGCGCCGTGGATCTCCACGCCGTCGAACCCGGCCTCGACGGCGCCGCGGGCCGCGTCGGCGAAGTCGGCGATCGTCCGGCGGATCTCCGCCTCGCTCAGCTCCCTCGGCGTCACGAAGTCCTTCGGCCCCTCGTGCGTGTAGACCCGGCCCTTGGCGGCCACCGCCGACGGGGCGACCGGCACCAGGCCCTCGGGCAGCAGGCTGGGGTGGCCGATCCGGCCGGTGTGCATCAGCTGCGCGAAGATCACCCCGCCCTCCCGGTGGACCGCGTCGGTCACCGTCCGCCACGCCGCCACCTGCCCGGCCGTGTGCAGGCCCGGCGTGTCGGGATAGCCCTGGCCGACCGGCGAGGGCTGGATGCCCTCGGTGACGATCAGCCCGGCGCCGGCGCGCTGCGCGTAGTACTCCGCCATCAGCTCCGTGGGCTCCGCACCCGGTCCGTACGCGCGGCTGCGGGTCATCGGAGCCATGGCGATACGGCTGGTCAGCGGCTTGCCGCCCAGAACGATCGGATCGAAAGCAGTGGTCATGATCTCTTCCTTCGGTAGGGGACGGGGGGTGGCCCCGACCCATCCAACGTAACAGATACCTGTTCGGACAAGTAAATACCTGAGAGGCGTCTCTCGGTCGACGTGCGCGGCACTTACCGCCGTTTCATCAGGGAATATCCCTGAATTCAGGCAGATGGAGGCGCTGGCGCTCACGTCGCGCGATAGCATTAGGTGACCGAGCAGGGAAGTGAGGAAGAGATGACCGAATCCACTCCGCGGGCCGGGAGCGACCTCGTCGGATCGGGGGCGGAGGTCAGCGTCCCGGTACCGGGCGCGGCCGGAGGCGGTCCCCTCAGCCACGCGATCTTCCGCCTCGCCCGCCTGCACCGCATGTTCGCCGGGCAACTGCTGCGCCGCATCGGCCTGCACCCGGGTCAGGAGCTGGTCATGATGCACCTGTGGGAACTCGGCCCCCAGCGCCAGGCCGACCTGGTGCGCCTCCTGGACTCCGACGCGGCCACGATGACCCGCACCATCCAGCGCCTGGAGCAGGCCGGCTTCGTCCGCCGCCGCCCCTCGCCCACGGACAAGCGGGCATCCCTCATCGAACCCACCACGGCCAGCCATGCCCTGCGACGCGAGGTCGAGCAGAGCTGGAGTCAGCTGGAAGACCTCGTGGCCGCGGGCCTGACCTCCGGCGAACGCGCCGCGGCCCTGAGCACCTTGGAACGACTGGAGCAGAACCTCGTCCGGGCCGCCGCCGAACCCACGGGCGCGGACGTCGAGCGGTAGTGGTTTTCGTGGGCCGCCTCCGTGACGGTCGGGCGGCCCGGGGCGGCCTGGGCCGCGCTCGCGCGGATGGACGTGGGCGCCGAACCCGAGCCACGGTCCGTCCGTTGTCGCCATCGACCGTCCCGATGCTCCTCGCAGGCGAAGAAGTACGCGGCGAGCGGTTCCACGGGTGCAAGCGACCGCTTAGTATGCGACCGACCGCGCAGTACGGACGACGGCTGGTGGAGGACCGCGATGCAGGCATGGCGAGTGCACGAGAACGGCGAGCCGGGCGAGGTGATGCAGCTCGACGAGGTGGACACGCCGACACCCGGTGAGGGGCAGCTGCTCCTCAAGGTGCGCGCGGCCAACATCAACTTCCCCGACGCCCTGCTCTGCCGGGGCCAGTACCAGGTGCGACCCCCGCTGCCCTTCACCCCGGGCGTCGAGATCTGCGGCGAGACCGAGGACGGCCGCCGGGTCATCGCCACCCCCGCCCTCCCGCACGGCGGACTCGCCGACTACGCGGTGGCGGACGCGGCGGCCCTGCTCCCCGCGCCCGAGGCCCTCGACGACGCCGAGGCCGCCGCCCTCCACATCGGCTACCAGACCGGCTGGTTCGGTCTGCACCGGCGCGCCGCGCTGCGGGAGGGCGAGACCCTCCTCGTGCACGCCGCCGCGGGCGGGGTCGGCAGCGCCGCCGTCCAGCTCGGCAAGGCGGCCGGCGCCACCGTCATCGGCGTCGTCGGCGGAGCGGAGAAGGCCGAGGTCGCCCGGGCGACGGGCTGTGACGTCGTCGTCGGCCGCCACTCCGAGGACGTCATCGCCGCCGTCAAGGAGGCCACCGGCGGCCGGGGCGCCGACGTCGTCTACGACCCGGTCGGCGGCGCGGCCTACGCGCAGTCCGCCAAGGTGGTCGCCTTCGAGGGCCGGATCGTGATCGTCGGCTTCGCGAGCGGCTCGATCCCCTCGCCCGCCCTCAACCACGCCCTCGTCAAGAACTACTCGATCGTCGGCCTCCACTGGGGCCTCTACAACCTGAAGGACCCGGCCGCGATCCTGCGCTGCCACGAGACCCTCACCGAGTACGCCGCCAAGGGCCTCATCAAGCCGCTGGTCAGCGAGCGGGTGCCGTTCGCCGCCGCGGCCGACGCCGTGCAGCGGGTCTCCGAGGGCGTCACCACCGGCCGTCTGGTCGTCCTCCCGGAAGGGGCCGCCCGATGACCGCCCCGATCGACGCCGAGGAGCTCCGCGCCAGGACCGGGCGGCTGCTCGCCGAACACCCGCCCGCGACCACCGACCGCACGGACTTCCTCCGGGCCCGCTTCGACGCGGGACTCGCCTGGGTGCACTACCCCGTGGGGCTCGGCGGCCTCGACGCCCCGCGCTCCCTGCAGGCCGTCGTCGACGCCGAACTGGCCGCCGCCGGCGCCCCCGACAACGACCCCCGCCGGATCGGCATCGGCCTCGGCATGGCCGCGCCGACCGTTCTCGCCTACGGCTCCGAGGAGGTCAAGCGACGCTTCCTCAAGCCGCTCTGGGTCGGCGAGGAGGTGTGGTGCCAGCTCTTCAGCGAACCCGGCGCGGGATCCGACCTCGCCGCGCTCGGAACGCGCGCGGTCCGGGACGGCGACACCTGGGTGGTCAACGGCCAGAAGGTCTGGACGTCCAGCGCACACGTCGCCCGCTGGGCCATCCTCATCGCCCGTACCGACCCGGATCTGCCCAAGCACCGGGGCATCACCTACTTCATCTGCGACATGACCGACCCGGGCGTCGAGGTCCGGCCGCTGCGCCAGATCACCGGCGAGGCCGAGTTCAACGAGGTCTTCCTGACCGACGTCCGCATCCCCGACGCCCACCGGCTCGGCGAGACCGGCGACGGCTGGCGCGTCGCGCAGACCACGCTCATGAACGAGCGGGTCTCCATCGGCGGCGCCCGCATCCCGCGTGAGGGCGGGATGATCGGGCCGGTCTCCACGACCTGGCGCGAGCGCCCCGACCTGCGCACCCACGACCTGCACCGGCGGCTGCTCGACCTCTGGGTCGACTCCGAGGTGGCCCGCCTCACCGGCGAGCGGCTGCGTCAGCAGCTCGTCGCGGGACAGCCCGGCCCCGAGGGCAGCGCCATGAAGCTGGGCTTCGCCCGGCTCAACCAGGCCATCAGCGGGCTGGAGGTCGAACTCCTCGGCGAAGAAGGACTGTTGTACGGGGACTGGACCATGCGCCGCCCCGAACTGGTCGACTTCACCGGCCGGGACGCCGGCTACCGGTACCTGCGGTCCAAGGGCAACTCGATCGAGGGCGGTACGACCGAGGTCCTGCTCAACATCGTCGCCGAACGCGTCCTCGGCCTGCCCGCCGAGCCCCGCAACGACAAGGACGTCGCCTGGAAGGACCTCGCGCGATGACTGATCTGCTCTACTCCGAGACCGAGGACGACCTGCGGGCCGCGGTCCGCTCCCTGCTCGGCGACCGGGCGGATCCGAGCGTGGTGCTCGGCCGGATCGAAAGCGGTGATCCGTACGTTCCCGGTCTCTGGAAGTCCCTCGCGGGCGAGATGGGCGCGGCCGGACTCCTCGTACCCGAGAAGCTCGGCGGACAGGGTGCGAGCCACCGCGAGGCGGCCGTGGTCCTGGAGGAGCTCGGACGCGCGGTGACACCGGCGCCCTACCTCACCGGTGCCGTGGTGGCGACGGAGACCCTGCTCGCGCTGGACACGGAGAGCGCCCCGGTCGCGGAGCTGCTCTCCGGTCTCGCGGGCGGCCGTACGGTGGCGGTGCTCGTCGTGCCGTTCTCGGCGGACCCCGACGCGGTGCCGCCGGCCACCGGCCGGGTGACGGGCGTCGCGGACGCGGCCGCGGCGGACGTCCTGCTCGTGCTCCGCGCCGACGGCCTGTACGCGGTCCCGGCGGCGGAGGCCACCGTCGAACCGCAGACCCCGCTCGACCTGACCCGGCCGCTCGCGGCGGTCGGCACGGACGGGACGAACGGCACCCGGCTCGCCGACCCGGACACCGCGCGGGCGGCGATCCGTCGCGGTCTGCTCGCGGGCGCCGGCCTCCTCGCCTCCGAGCAGCTCGGGCTCGCCGAGTGGTGCCTGGAGGAGACGGTCCGCCACACCCGTGAGCGCTACCAGTTCAACCGGCCCGTCGGCTCCTTCCAGGCGCTCAAGCACCGGATGGCGCAGCTCTGGCTGGAGGTCGTGAACGCCAGGGCGGTGGCCCGCGCCGCCGCCGACGCGCTGGCCACCGGAAGCCCCGATGCCCCGCTGACGGTGGCGGTGGCCCAGGCGTACTGCTCGAAGGTCGCCGTCCACGCGGCCGAGGAGTGTGTCCAACTGCACGGAGGCATCGGCATGACCTGGGAGCACCCCGCCCACCTGGCGCTGAAGCGGGCCAAGTCCGACCAGATCGCGCTCGGTTCGGCCGGGCGGCACCAGGACACCGTCGCCGCGCTGGTCGGCCTCCCGGCTCCCGTCTAGGCGGGAGTAAGGGGCCCTCGTGCCCACACCCCTTTACATACTGTTTAATTGCGTGTTGTTCGCAACAACAGTTGATCTTCAAGAGGGGTGTGGGCACGATGACCGCCCGATCCATACGCGGCGCGGCCGCCGCGACGATGGCCGGAGCCCTGGCCGTCACCGCGGCAGCCTGTTCGAACCCTGGCGGAACCGCTGCGGGAGCCGGCGGACCGAAGGATTCCGCGGTCGTCGGCATCGCCTACGAGCCCGAGACCCTCAGCCCCCTCCTCGGCTACGGCAAGGACGGCAACTCCAAGATCTTCGACGGGCTCCTGGCCTTCGACGGGGAGATGAGGCTGAAGCCGGCGCTGGCCCTCGCCCTGCCGCGCATCAGCGACGGCGGCCTCACCTACACGTACACCCTCCGCGAGGGCGTGACCTTCAGCGACGGCGTCCCCTTCACCGCCAAGGACGTCGTCTTCACGTACCGGACGATCCTCGACCCGAAGACGAACAACCCCTCCCGCACCGAACTCGACGCCCTCAAGAGCGTCGAGGCGGTCGGCGACGACACCGTCGTCTTCCGGCTCAAGTACCCCTACGCGCCCTTCGCCGAGCGCACCGTCCACGCCATCGCCCCCGAGCACGTCGCCGCGAAGCAGGACGTCAACACCGGCGCCTTCACCACCAAGCCGATCGGCACCGGACCGTACGTCCTCAGCGACTGGTCCAAGGGCGAGAAGCTCAGCTTCAAGGCCAACCCCACCTACTGGAACGGCGCGCCCCGGGTGAAGAAGTTCACCATGGCGATCATCAAGGACGACGACGTCCGGGCCACAAGGCTCCGCGCAGGCGACCTGGACGCCGCCATCCTGCCGCCCAACCTCGCCGCGGGCTTCGAGAAGGACAAGGCGAAGAAGACCTACGCGGCGAAGACCTACGACTACCGGACGGTCACGCTCCCGACCCACCACACGGTCACCGGGGACACCGCCGTCCGCCGCGCCCTCGACATCGCCGTCGACCGGCAGACCATGGTCGACAAGATCCTCGAAGGCGCGGGCAAGCCCGCCTACGGACCCGTCCCCACCGACAGCGAGTGGTTCGCCAAGGGCACCGAGCGCCGCCACGACCTCGCGGGCGCCCGGAAGATCCTCGACGAGGCCGGCTGGAAGCCCGGCCCCGACGGCATCCGCGTGAAGAACGGTGTCCGGGCCACCTTCCCCCTCTGGTACCTCTCCGGGGACAAGCTCCGCCAGGACCACGCCCTCGCCTACGCCTCGGACGCCAAGAAGGCCGGCATCGAGATCAAGACCCAGGGCGGCACCTGGGAGGTCATCGAGCCCCGGATGAAGACGGACGCCGTCCTCGCCGGCGGCGGCTCGCCCGGCGACCCCGACTTCGACCAGTACCTGCTCCTGAACTCCGCCCTCGCCGGCGACGGCTTCAACAACATGGCCTGGTACGACAACAAGGCCGTCGACAAGGCCCTGGAGGACGGCCGCCGTACGAACGACGCCGTCAAGCGGCACGCCGCCTACTCCACCGTCCAGCGCGAGCTGGTGAAGAACCCCGGCTACACCTTCCTCACCCACATCGACCACCTCTACGTGGTGAACGACAACTGGGACGGACTCTCCACCCAGATCGAGCCCCACGACCACGGCCTGGCCTCCGGCCCCTGGTGGAACGTCGAGGCGTGGAGCCCCAAGGGCGCGACGAAGTGAGCCGACGCCTCCCCTGGGGGGCCATGGCACGGATGACGGGACGGCGGGCCCTGTTCGCCGTCCCCGTCCTCCTCACCGTCACCTTCGCGGTCTTCGCCGTCGCCGACGCCTCCCCCTTCGACCCGGTCAAGGCCTACGCCGGCACCGCCGGACTCACGGCCTCGCAGGAGAACCTCGACCAACTGCGCGCCAATCTCGGCGTCGACCGGCCCCTCGTCACCCGCTGGTGGGAGTGGCTGACCGCCGCCCTGCGCGGAGACCTCGGCGACTCCAGCGTCATGCGCCAGCCCGTCGCCGACGTCATCGCCGAGCGCATCGGCTGGTCCGTGCTCCTCGCCGCCACGGCCTTCCTCGTCGCCATCCTCCTCGGCACCGCCCTGGGCGTCCTCGCCGGCCGCCGCCGCGGCGGCCCGCTCGACCGGACCGTCAGCTCCGCCGCGTACACCCTGGAAGCCGCCCCCGCCTTCTGGCTCGGGCTGCTCGCCATCTGGTTCTTCGCGCTGAGGCTCGGCGCCCTGCCGGCCGGTGGTCTCACCGACACCGCCAGCGACACCGTCACCGCCGATCAGGTGATCAGCCACCTCGTGCTGCCCGCCCTCGTCCTCGGCGTCTCCCAGCTGCCGTGGTTCTACCTGTACGTCAGACAGGGCGTCGGCGACGCCCTGGAGGAGGACCCCGTACGCGGCGCACGCGCGCGCGGCCTGCGCGAGCGGACCGTCCTGCTCGGCCACGCCCTGCGCTCCGGCATGCTGCCCATGCTCACGCTGGTCGGCTCCCGTGTACCCGAACTCATCACCGGAGCACTCCTCGTGGAGACCGTCTTCAGCTGGCCCGGCATCGCCGCGGCGACCGTCCAGGCCGCCACCTCGGTGGACTTCCCGCTGCTCGCCGCGCTCACCGTGCTCGCCACGGCCGCCGTCCTCCTCGGCAACCTCCTCTCCGACCTGCTGTACGGGCTCGCCGACCCGCGGGTGGGCTTCGATGGCTGACCAGCCGGCCCGCCGCGTACGGCTGTGGAGCTCGGCGCTGATCGTCGGCGCCGTCCTGCTCGCCGTCCTCCTCGTCCCGCCGCTCGTCCCACTCGACGAGCAGGCCGTCGACCTCTCGCTCAAGCTGCTGCCGCCGTCCTGGCAGCACCCCTTCGGCACCGACGACGTCGGCCGAGACCTGCTGCTGCGCTGCGTCTACGGACTGCGGATCTCACTCCTCGTCGGCCTGGTCGCCGCGCTCGTCGCCACCGTCATCGGCACCGCCGTCGGCGCGGCCGCCGCCTCGCTCGGCGGCTGGACCGACCGGGTCGTGATGCGGATCGTCGACGCCTTCTCCTCCGTGCCGCACCTGCTGCTCGGCATCTTCATCGTGGCCATGTTCCGCCCCGGCGTGTGGCCGGTCATCGTCTCCGTCGCCCTCACGCACTGGCTCTCGACCGCCCGGATCGTCCGCTCCGAGGTGCTCTCGCTCCGCTCGCGCCCCTACATCGACGCGGCGATCTCCGGCGGCGCGTCCCGATGGCGCGTGACCGCCCGCCATCTGCTGCCGGCCGTCCTGCCGCAGGCCGGACTCGCCGCCGTCCTGATGGTGCCGCACGCCATGTGGCACGAGTCCGCGCTCTCCTTCCTCGGCCTCGGTCTCCCCAGCCACCAGGCGAGCCTCGGCAATCTCGTGCAGTCCGCGCGCTCCTCGCTGCTCGCCGGGGACTGGTGGCCGACGCTCTTCCCCGGCCTGCTCCTGATCGTGCCGACACTCGCCATCGCCGGACTCGCCGGAGTGTGGCGCGACCGGCTCAACCCGCGCCGCCGATCGGAGCTGATGCTGTGAACGAGCGCCTGGTACGCGCCCTGGAGGCCGTCACCGCCGAGCGGGCCGACGAGGCCGTCCTCAGCGTGCGGGGTCTCTCCGTCCGCTTCCGGATGCGCGGCGGACGGCACGTCGCCGCCGTCACCGACGCGGACTTCGACCTGGCGGCGGGGGAGTGCCTCGCCCTCGTCGGGGAGAGCGGCTGCGGCAAGTCCGTCCTCGCCTCCGCGCTCCTCGGACTCCTCCCCGGCAACGCCGAGACCTCCGGCACGGCGCGGCTCGACGGCGTCGACCTGCTGGCCGCCGACGAGCGGACGCTGGCCCGTACGGTACGAGGACGGCGCGTCGGACTCGTACCGCAGAGCCCGGCCGCCCACCTCACCCCCGTGCGGACCGTGCGCGCCCAGCTGGAGGAGACCGTCCGCGAACTGGCCGCGACCCCGCGCCGGGAGAGGCGTGCCGCGGCCGAGGCGGCGGCCGAGCGGGCCGCGTTCCCCGCCGACCACCTCGACCGCTACCCGCACGAACTCTCCGGCGGCCTCGCCCAGCGCGCCGCGACCGCCCTCGCGCTCATCGCGGACGCTCCGCTTCTGCTCGCGGACGAGCCGACCACCGGCCTCGACCGCGACCTCGTCGAGCGGACCGTCGACGAACTGCGCCGTCACGCCGACGAGGGCCGGGCGCTGCTGCTGATCACCCACGACCTGGCCGCCGCCGAACGCATCGCCGACCGGGTCGCGGTGATGTACGCGGGCCGGATCGTCGAGACGACGGCCGCGCACCGCTTCTTCGGCGAACCGGGCCCGCGCCACCCGTACGCGCGAGGTCTGCTGAACGCGCTGCCCGAACGCGCGTTCACCCCCATTCCGGGCATGCCGCCCGAGCTGACCGCTCTGCCGCCCGGCTGCGCGTTCGCCCCGCGCTGTCCGTCGGCGACGGAGGTCTGCGCCACGCAGCCGGCACCGCTCGCCGGGGTGGCCTGCCACCACGCCGTGGGACAGGACCCCGATGCCTAGGGCGTGTTGCGAACGTCCCGCCCGCCCCGCGACGCCTGGCACGCGCGCGCGGGGTGGCGCGGAGGGCGCTCACACCGTGCCGGTCGCCTCCGGCCGCGCGGCGTGCGTCGACGCGGGGCCGCGGTCCCCCTTCGTCCGCCCGCCCGTGGTCGCCGACGGCCACCCGCCCGTGGTCGCCGACGGCCACCCGATCGCTCCCGTCGCACCAGGAGTGCCCCGTGCTTGAACTCGATGCCATCACCGCCGGCTACGACCGCCGCGCACCGGTCTTCCGCGGCGCCTCGCTGACGCTCGAACCCGGCGAGTCGGTCGGCCTGCTCGGGCCCAGCGGGTGCGGCAAGTCCACGCTCGCCCGGGTCGCCGCCCTGCTCCACCGGCCGGACGCCGGACGCGTCACGATCGACGGGCAGGAGGCACGGGGCTGGCGCCACCGCGCCCCGCGCGCCCTGCGGACCTCCGTCGGCGTGGTGTTCCAGCAGCCCCGGATGTCCGCCGACCCCCGGCTGCGGCTGCGGGACCTCATCGCCGAACCCCTGCGGGCCGGCGGCCTGCGCGCGGAGATCCCCGAACGGCTCGCCGCGCTCGCCCTCTCGGTCGGCCTCACCGACGATCTGCTGGCGCGACGCCCGCACGAGGTCAGCGACGGACAGCTGCAACGCGCCTGCCTGGCACGGGCGTTGGTGCTGCGCCCGCGCTGGCTGGTCTGCGACGAGATGACGGCCATGCTCGACGCCTCGACGACGGCCGCGCTCGTCGCCGCGGTGGAGTCGTACCGCGCGGAATCGGGCGCCGGGCTGCTCGCCGTCGGACACGACCGGGTCCTGCTCGACCGCTGGTGCGACCGCACGGTCGAGTGGGCCGACTGTCTGGCGGCCTGACCTCGAATTCTGTTGCAAGTGGATCGTGCTGACGGCAACTACCGTGCCATGATGGTGAGTTATGACGCCAGGGGAGGGTGTGACCAAGCACGAGATCCGCATCAGGCCGGTCCAGGAGACATCGCGCAGCGATGTCGACGCCCTGCTGACCTGGCTCACGCGCGAGCGGCTCGTGAAGGAGAGGCTGGAGAAGGGGGAGTTACGGGTCGAGCAGCGGGCCACACCGGACGAGCACGGAACCCCGATGGGCCTGGGGACCGAGATCGTCCTCGTCGTCCTCCAAGGGGTGACCGGCGTCGTCCTCGCCGAGCTCCTGGACCAGGCGAAGTCCGCCGTGCGGGAGTGGCAGGAGAACCGTCGGTCGGTCGGTGAGGACGATCCCCCCGACTTCGATGTCACCTCGGACGGCGATCCGAGGTAGCCCGGTGGCGCGATTCGACCCGCGCGGAAGGGTGAACCACGCTCTGCTCGTCACGGTGCCCGAGTACACCTCCGACCTGCCGCCGGATCCATCCGGCGTGCTGGGCGACATCGCCGCCGTCCGGCACAACGGCACGGAGCTGGCGAGGGCGCTGCGCGGGGGCGGGGTGTTCCGTGAGGAGGACGTCACCACCAGCAGCCCGGCCGGTTCCGACCTGTTCTTCCGGGACCTCATGCGCGCCCGGGAGCGCGCGGACGGCCTGCTCCTGCTGTACTTCGCCGGCCACGGCCTGGTGTCCAGCTACAACGAGCCGGACGAACTGTGGCTCGCCATGCCCCGCACCACGATCGTGCCGGGCGATCCGCCGGCGTTCCTGCAGGCCGTCCGGTGGAGCGAGGTGCTCCCCGCCCTGTGCCAGGCCCGGGCCGAGCAGGTGGTGGTCGTCCTCGACTGCTGCCACGCCGGCAACGCCTCCGCGGCCTGGAACCGGCTGCCCGCGGACCAGCGCGAGCGGATCTCGCTGCTCGCCTGCGTCCAGGCGAACGACCGGATCGACGCGGGCGACGGCGACACGCCCACCCCCTTCACCGGACAGCTGGTACGCCTGCTCGAACAGGGCGTCGACGGCGCCGGCGGCGAGATGGGCTTCGGCGCGCTCTGCGACGCGCTCAGGACCCACATGTCCACGCACCACACCACGCTGCGCAAGAAGCCGACCCCGTGGGTGCCGCAGAGCTGCCCGGCCGACGGCGCCGACGTGCTCCTCGCCGCCCTCGGCGTCGAGCCGCCGGCTCCTCCTGCGCCCCCGTCGCCCGACCCGCCGAGGGAGGGCGGGCGAAGGCGCCGCGTCCCCGTCCTGGCCTGGGCTGCCCTGGCCCTGTCGCTGGCCGTCGCGGCGGGGTTCGCCGTCTACCGCGCGCTGCCCGCGAGCCCCTGCGCGTCCCCCAGGGAACTGAGGCTGCTCACCGACCCGGACTCCGCACCGACCGTGCGCAAGGCGGTCAACGTCTATCTGGAATCCTCCGCCAACCGGGAGGGCGACTGCCGGCGCAGCGGCATCACCGTCTACGCCGCCAAGGCCGCCGACACCGTCGCCGCGTTCCGGGACTCCTCCCGCTTCTGGCAGGACCCCGACACCGACACCAACCCGCAGCGGGACATCGGCCCCCAGCCGGACATCTGGATCCCCGGCTCGGCGGCCGCCGTCGAGCGGGCCCGCTCCTACAGCGGCGGCGGATCGTCGGTGGAGCTGACGGCACACGAGCCGTTCGTCCACTCCCCGATGGTGCTCGCCGTCCCCGCGCAGCTGGCCGAGGGATCGGAGAAGGACCGGTTCGGCCGCCCCCTCGTCCAGTTCGTCGAGGCGATGACCCTCCGCGCCGAGGGCGCCGTCGTGGCGCGCAGCGACCCGGAGCACACCGACGCCGGACTGCTGGCTACCGTGGGCCTGTACGGGAACCGTCCCGGCGCCGCGGCCGGGGTGGAGCGGGGCCTGGCCCCCGGACGGCCACTGCCCGACGGCCGCGCGCTGCTGTGCGAGCTGCCCAAGGTGCCCGCCGTCGACACGAGGACCGCGGCCCTCGTGCCGGAGCACCTGCTGAGGACGGGGGTCAGCTGCGGACGCCAGACCCGGACCCCCCGCGTCGCCGAGTACCCGGCCGACGTGCCCCGGCTCACGCTGCCCTTCGTGCACGTCCGCTGGGACGGCGGCGACCGTGACAAGGAGGCCAGGGAGGATGCCGTCGAGCGCTTCCGTGCCTGGCTGACCGACCCGGACGGTGCCGGAATCGCGGCGTTCACGGCCGACGGCTACCGCGCCGGTGCGGGCGAGACGCACACCCCGGTCTCCCCGCCCGCCTCGCCCCCGGCCGCCGGCGCGCTCGCCGATCCCGGGCGGCTTCCGGACGCGGGAGACGCCGCGACGATGAACGCCGCTCTGGAGGGCTACCGCAAGGCCAACGGACCCGGCCGGGTGCTCTTCCTGCTCGACAACTCCGGTTCGATGAGGGGCTCCTGGGACGGTCCCGGCGGCGGCCCGGGAATCATCCAGCAGTCCCTCGGCGGGCTGGGAGGCCAGGACGAGTACGGCCTGTGGACGGTCTCCTCGAAGCCCGGAGCCGCCGACCCGTACACGCCCGTACTGGCCCTCGGCACCCACAGGAACCACGACGAGGCGAAGCGGATCGTCGGCGGGGCCCGGATCGAGGACAACGAGGCCGATCCGTACCGGGCGTTGAGCCAGGCGGTGACGGCGATGAAGGCGGAAGACGACGACAGCCGGCCCCGACTGATCGTCTTCGTCACGGACGACGAGGACAACACCCGCCTCACCGCCGGTGACCGTCTCGAGAGCCTGGTCACCACCCTCGGCCAGGCGGGGGTCCCGGTCGTCATGGTCTCCCTGGACGTCGGCGGCTGCGCCAAGGGCCGGCCCGACGAGCGGATCGCGGTCGCGAGCGGTGGACGGTGCCTGGACGCCTCGGGCGACCTCATCGCCGGACTGCGGGACGAGGTCGCCAGAACCGGTACGGGGGAGGGGACATGACGGCACGTACCTCGGGCCGCACCACCGCCTTCCTCCTCGCGGCCCTGCTCGCGCTCGGCGCATGCACGGGCGGGGGAGGCGCCCCGGCCGAGAACGCCACGGACTCCGGTGCCCCGCTCGTGATCGCCAGTGGGCGGGACGTCACCGGCAAGGGCGGCATCCGCGAGAAGCTGATCAAGGAGTGGAACGCCAGGCCGGGCAACACCCACCAGGCACGCCTGGTGGAACTGCCGGGCTCCGCCGACCAGCAGCGCGGTCAACTGCTCGGCGCGCTGCAGTCCGGCAGCGCCCGGTACGACGTGGTCAACCTGGACGTCACCTGGGTGCCCGAGTTCGCGGAGGCGGGGCTCGTCCAGGAGCTGGACGCGAGCCTCGTCGACGACGACGTCATCGACTCCGTCGCCCGGACCGCCCGTTGGGACGACAAGACCTACTCCGTCCCCTTCAACACCGACGTCGGACTGCTCTACTACCGCCGCGACCACCTGGAGCGGGCCGGCGTGCAGAGCAAGAACACCCGCCTCGACGAGAACACCACCTGGAGCGAGGTGCGTGACCTCATCAGGACCGTCGAACAGGCCGACCTGCCGGGCGTCGAGGCGGGCTGGACCACCCAACTCGCCCCGTACGAGGGGCTGACGGTCAACGGCGTCGAGGCGTTCTCCTCCGTCCTCGCGCAGGGGCTCACCGACGACCACGGGCGCTACACGGCCACCGTGAGCGGTCTGGAGGACGGCATCGAGGAGCTGCGCGACCGTACCGAGAGCTCCTACCTCCTTCCCGACGCCACCGGCTCCGACGAAGCGGCGTCGCTCACGGCCTTCATCAACGGCAGGACCACCTTCCTGCGCCACTGGCCCTATGCCTACGGCACGTTGCACCAGTCGCTCACCCCCGACCGGCTCGGGGTGGCCCCGCTCCCCGGCAAGGCGGTGCTCGGCGGTCAGAACCTCGCCGTCACGACGTCCGCCACCGGCGCGCGCGCCGAGGCCGCCCGGGATCTGATCAGCTTCCTCACCGACCCGCAGAGCGAACGCTGCCTGCTCGACGCGGGCTTCGCCGCCACGCGCGAGTCCGCGTACACCGACGACAAGGTCTCCTGCCGGCTCCCCGCCGCCTCGGGGCCCTCGCCGTCGGCGGAGAGCGCGGACCGCATGCCGCGGCAGGACGGGCGACCGCAGTACGCGCGCACCACCCTGCTCACCGCCCTGCGGGACGAGGCGGTCGCCCGCCCCCGCACCCCGCACTACGGAGCGTTCACCCAGACCTTCACCACGCATCTGAGCCGGCTCTTCGGCGACACTCCCCCCACCCCCAAGGAGCTCGCGAGGCAGCTGGACGAGGCGCTCCGGCACGCCCTGCCCGACCCCTCCCCCTGAGTGCCGCCGGGGCGGCCGAACCGCCGGGACGGCAATGTCACCCGTTCGGCAGACACGCCGTACGGCCGTACGGCGCTCCCGCTGCGCCACACTGGCCGCCGAACGCCGCGATTCCGGCGCGGCGCAAGGAGGGTGTGCGCGATGGCCGTGTCCGTCTCTGTCGTACTGCTGCTGCTCGTCCTGGCGGTGATCTTCCTCCGCAACGGCGGCCTCAAGTTCTCGCACGCGCTGGTCTGCGCCCTGCTCGGCTTCTTCCTGGCCGGCACGAGCATGGCGCCGACCATCCAGAACGGGGTCGCCGCCACCGCCAACGTGGTCAGCAGCCTGAAGCCCTGACGTTGTTCGGCGGAACGTTTCACGATCATGAACTGCCCATGAAAACAAGGGCAGTTGCATGTACATCTCACCGACTCGGGCCTAACGTCGGCCGCCGGCGCGACCGACGTACGCACCCGAGGAGCCGCATTGACCACCCTCCGCAGACGAGCCCGTGTGCTCGCCCTGATCGCCGCGGTGAGCGCGACCGCCCTCGCGTTCACCGCCCCCGCCGCCTTCGCCGACGAGATACCCCTGGCCCCCGGCCACCGGCTGGTCGACCACTACGACGGCGCACCCGCCACCGCACTGCCCGTACCGGGCGAGCCGCCCGCCCAGCATCCCCACCTCGCTCCCAACGGGCGCAGCGGGATGCACGCGGACGGAGCGGGCAGCGGCACCCACCCCTTCCCCGGGCCCCTCGGGCGGGACCCGAAGGTCTCCAGCGAGAAGATCGCCGCGCTCGGCGGTGAGTGCGCCACCGTCACCTTCGACGCCGGCGGCCGCATCCTCACCGTGTGCGGCACCTTCTCGGGATTCCTGCTCAAGCTGCTCGACCCCCGCACGCTGGACACCCTGGCCGAGTACAAGCTGCCGCAGCGCTCCTCGACCGTCGAGGCCATCACCCGCCTCGACTTCGAGAAGATCTTCAAGGACACCTCGGGCGGCGCCTACTTCTACCTCGACAACCGGGACCGGGTCGTCCTCGCCGACTCACGGCAGCACATCCTCCGCATCGCGCATGGCCAGAAGCCCGACGGGAGCTGGCGGTTCACGGTCGAGGACGACTGGGACCTCACCTCGCTCGTCCCGCACGACTGCGTCAGCTGGACCAACCTGTTCCCGAGCGGGGTGTGCGACCCCGTCACCTCGGTGATGCCCGACTGGGACGGCCGCGTCTGGTGGGTGACCCGGCTCGGCCGGGTCGGCACGGTCGATCCCGCCACCGGGGCGCTCCGCTCGGTCCGGCTGGCGGGCGAGGAGATCCAGAACTCGTTCTCCGTCGCCGAGGACGGCGTCTCCATCGTCTCCGACCACGCCCTCTACAGCTTCCGCGCCGACGCCGACGGCACCCCGCGGATCCAGTGGCGCCAGACGTACGACCGGGGGACCGGCACCAAGCCCGGTTCGGTGAACCAGGGGTCGGGCACCACACCCGACCTCTTCGGCGCCGGTGACGCCTACGTCGCGATCACCGACAACGCCGACGACCGGATGAACGTGCTCGTCTACCGCCGGGGTACGGACGTGCCCGAAGCGGATCGGCTGGTGTGCGAGGTCCCGGTCTTCGGCTCCGGCGCGTCGACCACGGACAACTCCCTGATCAGCTGGGGCAACAGCCTCGTCGTCGAGAACAACTACGGCTACGAGAACCCGACGACGCTGACCTTCGGCCGCAGCGTCGTCGGAGGGGCGACGCGGATCGACGTCCGCCCCGACGGCAGCGGCTGCGACACCGTCTGGGAGAGCGACGTCCGCTCGCCCTCCACCGTGCCCAAGCTGTCCACCGCCAACGGGCTGCTGTACTTCTACGAGAAGCAGCCGAACGCCTTCGGCATCGACGCCTGGTATCTGACGGCGGTCGACTTCCGGACCGGGAAGCGCGTCTGGAAGCGGTTCACCGGCACGGGGTCGGCCTACGACAACAACTGGGCTCCGATCACCATCGGCCCCGACGGGACGGCGTATGTCGGCGTCTTCAACGGGATCGTCGCCGTGCGCGACGGCGCCTGAGACACGACGGTGCCCGGGACCGCACGGTCCCGGGCACCTGCCGCGCTCAGACCATGTCGGGCATCTCGCCCACGGTGGTCTTGACGTCGATCACCGCGAAGGGCGCGCCCTGCGGGTCCACGATCGCCGCGAACCGGCCGAAGGGGCTGTCCATCGGCCCGAAGACCTTCTGGCCGCCGAGCTTCACCGCCCTGTCGACCGCCTGGTCGCAGTTGTCGACGGCGAAGTAGACCTGGATGTACGAGGGGACCTCGGCCGGGAAGTCCTCGGCCGTCATCGTCATCCGGCCCAGGACCGGCATGTCGCCGCCCAGGTCGAAGACCTTGTAGTCCATGGTCTCGTCGACCATCTTCTTGGCGTTGTAGCCGAATACCGAGGTGAGGAAGTCGTCCGACTTCGCGGGCTCCCGGGTGAAGACCTCGGCCCACACGTAGGAGCCCGGCTCGCCCTCCAGTTCGAAGCCCGTGTGGGAGCCGGGCTGCCAGACGCCGAACATGACGCCGGCCGGGTCCTGGGCGAGGCACATGGACCCGAAGTCACCGACGGCCATCGGCTCCATGACGACCGTGCCGCCGCTGCTCCTGATCTTCTCGGCCGTGGCGGCGACGTCGGGCGAGGCGTAGTAGAGACACCAGGCCGACTGCGGCGAGCCGTCCTGGCCCGGCATGGGCGGCACGACCGCCGCGACCGCCTTGCCGTTCTTGAACGCCTGGGTGTAGTTGCCGTACTCCGAGGATGCTTCGCCGAAGGTCCAGCCCAGCACTTCGCCGTAGAAGGTCTTGGCGCCCTCGACGTCGTTGAACATCGCGTCGGTCCAGCAGGGTGTGCCTTCAGGTCGTGCGGCCATGACGGTGACTCTCTTCCGATCGATGAGGTTCTCGATGGGTTGCCGTGACCCACGCTAGCCAGGAGGCCCGCGCCTCGCTCGGTGACGGAGCGTGTCCATCGGCGGTCATTCGTTCGACTCCGGGCGTGGCCCCGGCCGACCGGGCGCGTTCTTCGGGGCGCGTACAACCATCCCTCGTGATCAAGAGTCTGACCTGCGCAACGTATGGTGCCCCCGGTCTTTCTGAGGAGAACTCGCCTTGTCCTACGCCCGTTCACGGCTGGCCGCAGCTGTCGTCACCGTGCTCGCCGTCACCGTCGGAACGACCGCGCTGACCGCGCCGGCGATCGCCGTTCCGGTCTCCGAGGGTGAGAGGGGAGCCGCGGCCGTCGCGGCGACGGTCGCGTCGTTCCCGAAGAACAGCACCGTTCTCGGCGCGGGCGCCACGGGATATCTGGCGCTTACCAGGACCGCGCCCACGGGTGAGGAGCCCTCCTCCGAGAAGCGGTACTGGGTTCCGGCGGACGGCTCCGCCGCGACGGAGATCGACGGGGTGGCCGAGGTCGAGAGCACGGGCTCCGGGGACCTCGTCGCCGCCCGCCGGGCTACGGGCGCCGACCTCGTCGACATGGCGACCGGGCAGAAGCTGCACTCGGTCACCCTGGACAGCGCGACCACGTTCGCGGGAGCGGCGGGCAGGGCCCTGTTCACCACGTCCGTCGACGTGAACGGGGACAGGCTCCTCCACATGCACACCGCGACCGGCGGTCCCGGCAGGATGACCGCCGGCGTTCCGGGAGACGCCACGAGCATCGGCGTCAAGGCGGGCACGGCCGATCACGCCTTGGTGACCTACACCCTCGGCACGGGGACGGCGGCCGAGACGTACGCGGCCCTGCTCGACCTCGCCACGAACGCGGTGACCGAGACGTACGAACTCCCGGCCGACGCGGCGCAGGGCGACCTCGCCGTCTCGGCGACGCACCTCGCCTGGAGCGAGTACGACGAGGAGTGGGGCGTCGTCACCGTGGTGGCCGTGGACCGCGTCACGAAGGAGACCCAGCGGTTCGAGTACGCGGGCGACCCCTGGACGCGCGACATCGAGGTCGGCCTCGTCGGTGACTGGGTCACGTACGGCACGCGCAGCGGCCTCACCGACCAGTCCCCCGATCCCCTGCATGCTCTGACCGCGCGCAGCCTGAAGGGTGAGGCCACCCACAAGCTCCTCGACCACACGCTCTCGGCCGCCGTCGCGCCCGACGGCGCCCTGGTCGTGCGTGGCGGCACGGTCGAGCAGGGCGAGGGTCTCTACCGCGTCGCCCCCGGCATCGACGGGACCCCGACCGCCACGCTCGTCGCGAGCACCGGGGAGTCGACCAAGGTCGCCCTGCTGGGTGTCCAGGTCCCCGCTGTGATCGACCTGGACAAGGGCACTGCGCCGCTCGCATGGACGCTGTCCCGGTCCAACGTCCAAGCCGAGGTGACTCTCCGCCACATACGGACCGGCAAGATCGCCACGTTCCGGCCCGAGCCGCGCGACGGTGTCGTGTCGCTGGACTGGAGGGGCCTGCTGAGCGACGGATCCGGAACGGCCGAGAGTGCCTACAACGGCGACTACACGTGGGAGATCAGCGCCCGGCCCACCAACGACATCGGCCCCACGCTGACCTCCTCCGGCACGTTCAGGGTCGCCCGCGAACCCGCCCCGCACGACTACAACGACAACGGCTCCCCGGACATCCTCCTCCGCGACGGCTCGGGCCGGCTCTGGCGCGCCGACTCGCTGTACGGCACCGGGGAGAACCAGCTCTCCTCCGGAGAGCAGAAGCTCCTCGGCGCCGGTTGGGGCGGCTACAACCAGATCGAGGCCGCCGGGAACATCGGCGGAGCCCCCCACGCGGACATCCTCGTCCGCGACACCGCCGGCGTCCTGTGGCACTACCTCGGCAACGGAGACGGCACCTTCGCCACCCGGTACAAGATCGGCTCGGGCCTCGGCGGCTACACGAAGCTCGCCGCCGGCAGCGACCTCACCGACGACGGCAGGCCCGACCTCGTCGCCACCGACGCCGCGGGGGCCATGTGGCTCTACAAGGGCACCGGTGACTGGCGCGCGCCCTACACGACCCGCGTGAAGATCGGCACGGGCTGGCACGGTTACAACCAGATCACCGCCACCGGCAACCTCGGCGGTGCGCCGACCGGCGACCTCGTCGCCCGCGACCCGTCCGGCGTCCTGTGGCTCTACCTCGGCAAGGGCGACGGCACCTTCGCCCCGCGCGTGAGGATCGGCGAAGGCTGGGGCGGGTACAGCCACATCATCGGTGTCGGGGACGCCGACCTCGACGGCCGTCCCGACCTGTTCGCGACGAACGCCGGCGACACCGGCACGTACCTGTACAAGGGCACGGGCAGCTGGAGTTACCCCTTCGTCATGCGAGAGGACACCGGGCTGCCCAACAACGGGCCCACCTCCGTCGCCTGATCCCCTGCCCCACACGCGCCGGCCCGAAGCGTGAGCCGAGGCCGGCGCCGTGTGGGCCCTAGGAGCCGAGCACGCGGGAGCGGATGAGGAAGCGGACGCCCTCCGGTGCCTCCAGGGAGAACCCGCTGCCCCGTCCGGGTACGACGTCCACGATCAGCCGGGTGTGGCTCCACAGTTCGTACTGCGCCTTCGACATCCAGAACGGGACCGGCTCCGTGACGCCGGGGACCTCCAGCGAGGCGAGCAGGACGTCGGAGGCGCCGGTGCGGAACTCCCCGTCCGGGTAGCACATCGGCGCACTGCCGTCGCAGCAGCCGCCCGACTGGTGGAACATCAGCGGCCCGTGCGAGTCCCGCAGCCGTCGCACCAGGTCCGCCGCCGCGAGTGTCAGCTCCACACGTGCTCCGGGTCCGTCCATCGCCCGCCCCTTCCCGGTGGGTCCGTCGGACCTCCAGGGAACACCGGCCGGGGTTGCGAGAGGGTTGCGTCGGTCGAAATCGTCCACACCCCTAGGAACTGACGATCCGTCAGGTTACTCTTCCCCGCATGATTCCGACCGTTGTCTGGGGCGCCGGAAACGTCGGCCGCGCGGCCCTGCGGGCCGTCGACGCCCACCCGGCGCTCGCACTCGCCGCCGTCCTCGTCCACGACCCGGCCAAGGTCGGCCGCGACGCGGGCGACCTCGCCGGTCTCGACCGCGCCCTGGGGGTCGCGGCGACCGACGACATCGACGCCGTGCTCGCGGCCCGCCCGCGAGCCGTGGTGTACGCGGCCTCGGGCGACATCCGGCCCGACGAGGCCCTCGCCGACGTCGTCAGGGCCGTTCGCGCGGGAGCCGTGGTGGTGACCCCCGCGCTCTACCCGCTCTACGACCCCCGCAGCGCCCCGCCGGAGTTCCGGGACCCGGTGCTCGCCGCCGTCGAGCAGGGCGGCGGCTCGCTCTTCGTCTCCGGTGTCGACCCCGGCTGGGGCAACGACGTGCTCCCCCTGCTGATCAGCGGCCTCGGCACCACGGTGGACGCGATCCGCTGCCAGGAGATCTTCGACTACTCCACGTACGAGCAGGAGGACTCGGTCCGCCACCTCATCGGCATGGGGCACCCGATGGAGTACGAGCCCCTGATGCTCGCCCCCTCCATACCGACGATGGTGTGGGGCGGTCAGCTCCGGCTCATGGCCCGCGCCCTCGGTGTGGAGCTCGACGAGATCCGCGAGACCCTGGAGCGACGCGCCCTCGACACCACGGTCACCACCCGGACGATGGGGGTCTTCGAGGCCGGCACGCAGGGAGCCGTGCGCTTCGAGGTGCAGGGCATCGTCGACGGCGCGCCCCGCATCGTCGTCGAGCACATCACCCGCATCCACCCCTCGTGCGCCCCCGACTGGCCGTCGCCGCCCGACGGCACGGGCGCGCACCGGGTGGTCGTCGAGGGACGCCCGCGCATCGAGGTCACGGTGGAGGCGAGCGACGAGGGTGAGAACCGGTCCGCGGGCGGGAACGCCACCGCCGTCGGCCGGCTGGTCAACGCCGTCGACTGGCTCGTGGACGCGAAGCCCGGCCTCTACGACGCGCTCGACGTCCCGCTGCGGCCCGCAGTGGGCCGACTGGGAAGGAAACGGCCATGAGAATCGACGTACCCGACGGCAGGCACCCGATCGAATACGTGTGGGGCGAGATCGTCCCCGAGATCGGGACGGCCGCCGCCAACTTCTCCCTCTCCGTCTACGCCCACACGACGCTGGGGCTGCGCGAGTTCGAGGCGGCGCGGCTGCGGGTCGCGCAGATCAACGGCTGTCTGTTCTGCCTCGACTGGCGGACCGACCGCGACGGCGAGAAGGTCGAGGAGTCGTTCGCGGACGCGGTGACCCAGTGGCGCACCACCGATGCCTTCGACGACCGCACGCGGCTGGCCGCGGAGTACGCCGAGCGGTACGCCCTGGATCATCACGGTCTCGACGAGGACTTCTGGTCCCGCATGACCGCTCACTACAGTCAGCCCGAGATCGTGGAACTGACGATGAGCATCGGCTCCTGGCTGTCGTTCGGGCGGCTCAACCGGGTGCTGGGCCTCGACGCGGTGTGCGTGCTGCCCACCCAGTGATCTCAGAGATCGGTGGCGATGATCTTCTCGATGTTGCGCTCGGCGAGCGCCGTGATGGTGACGAACGGGTTGACGCTGGCGTTGCCGGGGATCAGCGCGCCGTCGATCACATAGAGGCCGGGATGTCCGTGGAGGCGACCGTAGTTGTCGGTGGCGCGGCCCAGCACCGCGCCGCCGAGCGGGTGGTACGTCAGGTGGTCGCCCCAGATCTTGTACGCGCCGAAGAGGTCGGTGCGGTAGATCGTGCCCTCCTTGGCGTTGATCTTGTCGAAGATGGTCTTCGCGGCGTCGATGGACGGCTGCTTCCAGGCGGTCTGCCAGTTCAGGTCGACGCGTCCGGCGGCGGGGTTCCAGGAGAAGGCGGCGCGGTGCGGGTTCTTGGTGATCGACAGATAGAACGAGGCGTACGTCTCGATGCCTGTCGGTAGCGGCGCCACCTCGGCGAAGGCCCCGCCGGCGGCCCAGTTGTCGATGCCCGCGGTGGGCATGGACGACTGGAGCTTCCCGGTCGGGTCCCACATGTGGTTCGCGCGGCCGCACATGACGTTGCCGTTGTCGCCCCAGCCCTGGCCGATCTCGCCGTTGAGGAGCGGCAGCTCGCCGGTGGCCCTCAGCTTGGTGAGCAGCTTGCTGGTGCCGACGCTGCCGGCCGCGAAGAACACCCGGTCGGCGACGACCGAGGTGGTGGCCGTGACGGTCCCCGCGCTGTCGAGCACGTCCATCACGACCGTGTAGCCGCCGCCCGAGGCCGGGATCACCGACGTCACCCGGTGCAGGGGCGTGATGGTGACCCGACCGGTCGCCCGGGCCTGGGCGAGATAGGTCTTCTGCAGGGTCTTCTTGCCGTGGTTGTTGCCGTAGAGCACCTCCCCGGCCAGGGCCGACTTCGGCACGGCGCCGGCCTGCTCCTGCTTCATGTACTCCCAGTCGTAGACGTTGGGCACGAAGACGAACGGGAAGCCGGAGCGCTGCGCGTGTTTGCGGCCGACCCGGGCGTACTGGTAGCAGGCGGCGCTCTCCCACCACGCGGGGTCGACCTGGTTCACGCCGAGCCCGGCGTTGGCGCGGGGGTAGTAGACGCCGTACATCTCGTCGGCGTTCACGGAGGGCAGGATCGCCCCGAAGTTCTCCCGGCGCGGCGTCACCGCCATGCCGCCGTTCACGAGTGAACCCCCGCCGACGCCCCGGCCCTGGTAGACGGTGATGCCGCCGAACTCCTCGGCGTCCAGGATGCCGGTGTGCCGGGGGACGTCCTTGTCGAGCGGGAAGCCGAGGAACTGGCTCAGCGGTTGCTTGGTCCGGGTGCGGAGCCAGAACGATCGGTAGTCGGGTGTGGTCGTGTTGGCGAAGATCTTGCCGTCGGGGCCGGGGGTGTCCCAGGCCATGCCCATCTCGACCATGCGTACGTCGACGCCCGCCTGGGCGAGGCGCAACGCGGCCACGGAGCCGCCGTACCCGGTGCCGATCACCAGGGCGGGGACGCGGGACTGTGTGGTCGATCCGTAGGCGGTGGAGGGGAGCGCCAACGCTCCGAGAATAGAACCTGTTCCCGTGATGAATCCACGGCGCGATACAGCCATGTCGTTCCTCACTGTCGGGTGGAATGGGAACGAGTTCTACTGCCGCCCGGATGGGAAGTCACGGCATACCGATTGGTAACTTTTGGGTGGATCGCTCAAGAATGATCCGGGCAAAGCCGACATTCTGATGAGTTGGAGAACCACAGCCTTCGGAGCGCCCATGTCCCTGCCGACCCTCGCACCCGAGACCGTCGACCGCGCCGCCGCGCGGCTCCACGACACCGCCGCCTGGCAGGAGATCGTCCGGCACTGGGGCAGCGCCCCCACCGAGGCGCCGCCCGCCCCCATGGAGGAGCCACTCGTCCCCTCGGAAGCCCCGGCGGAGGAGTGGCGCCGGCTGCTGAGCGTCCCGGTCGACCAGCTGGTCGCCGCCGCCCTCGCCGGTGTCGCCGCACCCCCGCCCGCGGAACGGCGCCTCCCGGGACGCCTCGGCGCGGTCCTGCCCGACCGGCTGCACACCTGGCGCCGCGTCGGGCAGAGCGACCTGCCCCCGTCCGTCCACCTCGCCCACGCCCGCCACGTCCTCGTCGAGTGGGGCTGGCAGAACCGCCCGTACCGGCTCCGTGACGCCCGGGGCGCCCGCTGCGTCTGCGGCGCGCTGCTCGCCGCCCACCGCCTCGGCTACGGCAGCGCCGACACCATGAACCGTGCCGCGGCCTGGATCGTCACCGAACTGCGCGCCCAGGGCTGGACCGGCCTGATCGGACCCTGGAACCGCGCCCCGGGACGGACCGCGGACCAGGCCCTGGCCCTCCTCGACGCGACGATCCGCCGGGCCGCGCTCGCGGGCGAGTGACGCCCCGCGTGCGCGGCCCGATGGTCACTCCACGCTGTCGGAGACCGTGAACAGCCCGCCGTCCGGATCACGCAGCGTGATGCGCCGGCCGTTCCCCGAGGGGAGGACGGCCGAAGCGGTCGTGCCACCCGCCTTGAGGGCCGCCTCCGCCGCGGCGTCGACGTCGGGCACCCGGAAGTGCACGTGCCAGCGTGGCCTGACCTGCGGATCGGGGGCCGCCTCCACCGCACCGCCGAACAGCCGCGCGACGGTGACGCCCGCGTGGCTCAGCACGACCTGGTCGTCCTCGTAGGCGACCTGACAGCAGCCGGGCCGCTCGCCGGCCCAGTCCAGCACCTCGGCGTAGAAGATGGCCGCGTCGAAGGCGTTCCTCGTCCGCAGCTCCAGCCAGGCCGGGGCGCCGCCCTTGCCGACGCTCCAGTCCGGGATCACCTCGCCCTCCCAGATGCCGAAGACGGCGCCCTCGCGGTCGGAGGCGAGCGCCGCCCGCCCCGTGCCGAACCGCAGGGGCCCGACGGCCACGGTGGCGCTGCGCTCCCGGATGCGGGCCGCGGTCACATCGGCGTCGTCCACGGCGAAGTACGGCGTCCAGGCGACCGCCACGGCCAGGCGGGGCGCCAGGGCGCCGATCCCGGCGACGGGCGCCCCCTCGCTCATGGCGACGGAGAACTCCTCACCCAACCGGGTGGGCCGGAAGTGCCAGCCGAAGACGGCACCGTAGAAGGACTCGGCGGCTCGGAGGTCCCGGGCCATGAGACTGACCCAACAAGGGGCGCCGGACACCGCATGGCTCGAGGTCGACACAACCTTCATCCATCCGTCGTGGACGCGTGATCGTTCTCCATCCCACCGTACCCCCGGCGAGATCGCCATTCCGGCGGGCCGTCCCGGTACGGAGTGCGAAGCGGGCCGGGGTGCGAAAGCCTGAAAGGGTGACGGACGTGCGCGCCGCGCTACGACAACCGGTGGCCGACCTGCTTGCGCGGCGCAGGGACCCGGTCGTCGTCCAGACCCTGCGGTCGACCGCCGCGGCCACGATCTCCTATGTGGTCGCCCTCCAGCTGAGCAGCGAGGCGGCCCCGCTGACCGCGCCGCTCACCGCCCTGCTCGTCGTCCAGGTGACGCTCTACTCCACGCTCAAGACCGGCATCCGCCGCGTCAACGCCGTGGTCGTGGGCGTGATCATCGCGATCGCGTTCAGCTCCCTGGTCGGGCTGACCTGGTGGAGTCTCGGGCTGATCATCCTGGCCTCGCTGGTGGTCGGACGGTTCGTACGCGTCGACGAGTTCGTCCCCGAGGTCGCCATCAGCGCCATGCTCGTCCTCGGCGTCACCCAGGTCACCACCACCGCGTGGGACCGGGTCCTCGAAACCCTCATCGGGGCCGTGGTGGGCCTGCTGTTCAACACGCTGCTCGTGCCACCCGTCTGGGTCGGATCGGCGGGGGAGTCCATCGAGGACCTGGCACGGAGGATGCGGCAGCTGCTGCTGCGCATGGGGGAGGGGGTCGCGGCGCAGGCGCCGGTCGCCCATGCCGCCGCCCGGCGACACGAGGCGCGGCTGCACGAGGCGCGCAGGCTCGACAACGACGTGGCCGACGTCGACGCGGCGCTGCGCCAGGCGGAGGACAGCCTCCGCTTCAATCCGCGGGTCAAGGAGGGACTCCTGCACCGGGTCGTCCTGCGCACCGGGCTCGACACCCTCGAGATCTGCGCCGTCGTCCTGCGCGTCCTGGCCCGGACGCTCTCCGACCTCGCCAAGGAACGCAGGGAGGAGGAGCTCCTCCCGCGAGACGTGGCGATCGCCCTGGAAGACCTCCTGGCGCGCATCGCGGACGCCCTCGTGAGCTACGCCGTCCTCGTCACCGCGCGGGTCACCACGAACGCCGACGCCGCGGAGGAACGGCTCGCCGGGGAGCTCGTCGCGACCCGCGCGGTCCGTGACCACGTGGCCGACCTGCTGTTCCGGAGTGTCCTGCGCGACCCCCGGCAGTGGCAGCTCCACGGCGCGCTGCTCGCGGAGATCGACCGGATCCTCGACGAGCTGGATCCCGGCCATCGCGGGCGCCGCCTCATGGAGGAGCTCGACCGCCACTCGCGCGAACGCGCCGCGAAGCGCACACCGCTGTCGGCCCTGCGGGACCGGCTGGAGGTCTAGGACCTCCTCCGGATCGGACCGGGCGGGTCCGCCCCGGGGGTCGGGGCCGGGCGCGGGTCCGCCGCCGGCCCCGCTCTCTCAGCTCCGGTCGTTCATCAGCTCCTGGAACGAGCTCATGCAGGGGGTGCAGTGGCGGTCGGTCCTCTCACGCTCCTCCAGGGGCTCCTCGTGGAGGGACTGCCCGCACAGGGCCGTCGCGGTGCCGGTGGCGGCCACGTGCCAGACGAAGATCCCGTCGCGGGGCGCTATGCCGACGTGCATTTCGTACATGGTCGTCTCCATGCTCGGCGGACGTGTTGCCTCTCCAGTGCACCGGACGGAGGGGTGGTTGCACGCCTGGAAGACGGCTGTTCGGGTGATGCCGCCCGGACCGCCTGCCAGGCTGCCCCGGTGCCGGATGGCTACCCTGGTTCTGGGGGCGTGGACGGCGACCGGTCGGAGGCGACCCCATGAGACGACGCCACCATTTCCACATCGACCACGCGGGGCACTCGGTCAGCGTCACGATCCAGACCGGTCACACCGCCGTCGTGGAGGTCCTCGTGGACGGCAAGGAGACGGGGCACGCCACGAGCGGTCACGGTCACCCGGTGACGGTGCACATCGAGCTGCCCACCGAACCGCCGACCCCGGCGACGGTCCGGGCGGCGCCCGGACCCGGCATCCCCCGCTGCGTCCTCGAAGTGCCCGGCGTCGAACCCCAGGTCATGTCCCCGCGCCTGTACTGACGGCCGGGACCGGCGGGACGCCGCCCCTCACCCGCGACGCCGGTCGACCCGCCCGTCGACCCGCCCGTGGACCTCGCCGGTCGACTTCGCGGGTCGAGTTCGGGGTCGACCCTGCCCATAGCCCCTGCCCATCGACCTCGGCGGTCGACCCTGCCCGTCGCCACGATGCGCCCCGCCCGCGCGCGCCGTGGCGGTCTCGCCGATGACGCCGTGCGCCCGGCCCGGGGACCAGGTACGTACCAGCCGGAACGAAGCGCCGCATCGAGGGGGAAAACCACCCCGACCGGCGCCGCGTCAGGTCAACACTGTGTAACGCCACCAGGCTTGTCGAGCTGAATCCTTCCTTCCGCACGCCGACGTCTGGGATCTTGCGTCCACCCCACACCACACACGGCCAGGTCGGCGCCACCAGCGCCCCCCGGCCATCGGAGGACGCATTGTTTTCCCACATATCGAGCCGGCTGAGACTCTCCGTCGCGGCCGCCGCCGCTCTCGGCGCGGCCGTCGCTCTCGCCGCACCCGCCCAGGCACGGGAATCGACCACCCCCGAGCCTTCCGGCGCATCGGTCTCCAGGACGGCGAACGCGGCGGCACCGGCCGCCGCCTGGGCCGCCGGCACCCGCGCCTACCTCGTGATCACCGCTCCCGGTGACACCACGGCCGTGCGCAACGCCGTGGCGAGCAACGGCGGTTCGGTCTTCGCCTCGTACGACGCCATCGGCGTCGTGGTCGCCCACTCGACGTCCACGGGCTTCGCCTCGGCGATGCGTACGGTCTCCGGCGTCCAGCAGGTCGGCGCCACCCGTACCTCCGACGTCCCCGCCGACGCCTACAACCCGGCGCTCCCCGCGAACCCGTCGCAGTCGGCGACGACGCTCACCGAGTCCAACCGCTGGGACATGACGCAGATCAAGGCCGACCAGGCCTGGGCCGTCACCACCGGCTCCGCCTCCGTGAAGGTCGGCATCCTCGACACCGGCGTCGACGACCAGCACCAGGACATCGCGCCCAACTTCAACGCGGCCGACTCGGTCTCCTGCGCCTACGGCAAGGCGGACACCCGCGCCGGCGCCTGGCGGGACGTCGGCACCCACGGCACGCACGTCGCCGGCACCGTCGCCGCCGCCAAGAACGGCAAGGGCGTCATCGGCGTCGCGCCGGGCGTGAAGATCTCCTCGGTCCGCATCGCCGAGCCGACCAGCAGCCTGTTCTTCGCCGAGAACACCATCTGTGGCTTCATGTGGGCCGGCGACCACGGCTTCAAGGTCACCAACAACAGCTACTACACCGACCCGTGGCAGTTCAACTGCCCCGACAACGTGGACCAGGCCGCCATCATCGAGGGCGTCAAGCGCGCCCAGGCGTACGCCGAGGGCAAGGGCTCCCTCCAGGTCGCCGCGGCCGGCAACTCCAACTACGACCTGGCCAACAAGACGACCGACAGCGAGAGCCCCAACGACTCCACGCCGGTCACCCGCACCATCACCAACGCCTGCATCGACATCCCGACCGAGCTCCCGGGCGTCGTGACGGTCGCGGCGCAGGGCAACGGCGGCGCGAAGGCCTCGTACTCGAACTTCGGCAACGGCGTGATCGACATCGCCGCCCCCGGCGGCGACGGCGCCTCCGGTGTCTACTCGACGCTCCCGGGCGGCAAGTACGGCAACATGAACGGCACCTCGATGGCCTCCCCGCACGTCGCTGGCGTCGCGGCGCTGATCGCGAGCGTGAACCCGGCGTTCACCCCGGCGCAGATCCGGGACCAGCTGGGCGCGCAGGCCACGGACCGGGCGTGCCCCTCGGACACCCGCTGCAAGGGCACCGCGACCAAGAACGGCTTCTTCGGCGAGGGCGCGGTCGACGCGCTGAAGGCCGTCGGCGGCTCCACCCCGCCGCCCGGCGCGTACTTCGAGAACCTCGGCGACGTCACGATCGCCGACAACGCGACCGTGGAGAGCCCGATCACGGTCAGCGGCGTCACCGGCAACGCCCCGGCGACCCTCAAGGTCGGCGTGGACGTCAAGCACACCTACATCGGTGACCTGAAGGTCGACCTGGTCGCCCCCGACGGCACGGTGTACACCCTGCACAACCGGACCGGCAGCGGCACGGACAACATCGTCCAGACCTTCACCGTCAACGCCTCCTCGGAGGTCGCGAACGGCGTCTGGAAGCTCCGTGTGAACGACAACGCGGCCCAGGACACCGGCAAGATCGACGCCTGGAACCTCACCTTCTAGGCGGCGCGCGCCCGACCCGGCACCGCCGGGTCGGGCGTTCCGCCGTGCGCCCCTACGCGTCCTCGCGGAGCAGATCGGCGCACTTCTCACCGATCATCATGGTCGTGATGCACGGGTTCACGGTGACGAGATCCGGCATCACCGAACCGTCGGCGACGCGCAGTCCCTCCACTCCCTTGACCCGCAGCCGGGCGTCGAGCGGCGCCATCGGGTCGTCGTCCGCGCCCATCTTCACCGTGCACGCCGGGTGGTAGACGGTGTTGTGCGTCTTGTGGATGTAGTCGAGCAGCTCGTCGTCGGTGACCACGTCGGGGCCGGGCGCGAGTTCGGCCCCCGCCCAGCCGGAGAGCGCCGGCTGACCCGCGATGCGACGGGCGAGCTTGAGGCCGTACGTCATCACCCGTGCGTCGTGCTCGTGCGTGAAGTACCGAGGATCGACCTTCGGCTTGTCGCGGTAGTCACGGGTCCGCAGCCGCACCGTGCCCCGGGACTTGGCGCGGGTGACGTTCGGGGTCAGACAGAAGGCGTTCTCGGACGTCGGGTAGCCGTGCCGGCTGGTGTTCATGTCGAACGGCACGGAGCCGTAGTGGAACATCAGGTCCGGCCGGTCCAGTCCCGGCTCGGTGTCGTAGAAGATGCCCGCCTCCCACCACTGGCTCGACGTGGTGGTCATCGGCTGCGCCGCCTCCCACATGATGACGCCCTCGGGGTGGTCCTGGAGGTTCTCGCCGACTCCCGCGGAGTCCACGACCACCTCGACGCCCGTCTCCCGCAGATGCTCCGCGGGACCGATGCCGGACAGCATCAGCAGCTTCGGCGTGTCGATGGAACCGCACGAGACGATCACCTCGCGGCGGGCGCGGACCGTCCGGGTGTGGATCAGGTCCGGGTCCAGGTACTCGGCGCCGACACAGCGCCGCCCGTCCAGGACCAGCTTCTTCGCCCGTACGCCCGTGCGCACCTCCAGGTTGGGGCGCTTGCCCAGGATCGGATGGAGGTAGGCGACCGACGAGGACTGCCGGATGTTGTTCTCGTCCGAGTTGATCTGGAACCAGTTCGCGCCCCGCACGACCGTCGAGCCGCTGTTGAAGGGGGTCGTGGGGATGCCGGCCTGCGCGCAGGCCCTGAGGAGCGCCTCGCCGCAAGGGTCCCCGCCCTTGAGGGTACGGAGCTTGACGGGTCCGGTCCTGCCGTGGTGGTCACCGGGGGCGTCGTTGTTCTCCAGACGGCGGTACAGCGGGAAGAGGTCCGCCGCGCTCCAGCCCGTACACCCGGCGCGCGCCCAGTCGTCCAGGTCCTCGGCCGGTGCCCAGAAGGCGATGCAGGAGTTGTGCGAGGAACAGCCGCCGAGCACCTTGGCGCGGGCGTGCCGCATGAAGCTGTTGCCGCTCCGCTGGGGTTCGACCGGGTAGTCCCAGTCGTAGCCGGACTCCAGGAGCCCCATCCACCGCTCCAGCTTGAGCACGTCGTCGTCGCCGACGTCGCTCGGCCCCGCCTCCAGCACGCAGACCGTCACGGACGGGTCCTCGCTGAGCCGCGCCGCGACGACGTTTCCCGCGGTTCCCCCGCCGACGACGACGTAGTCGAACTCTGCGCTGTCGGACGTCTCGGTCATGAGGAGGTGACCTCTTTCTTCTGCGCGGTGGTCTCGGGGGACGTGGCGGCGGCGTGCTCCGCCAGGACGCCCGTACGGTGCCGCTGGACGAACCAGTAGTAGGCGAAGCCGCCGAGCGCGATCGCGCCGACGAACAGGACGGCGCCCCACCGCAGGTACCAGTGGTAGGGGGCGGCGGCGTTGTACACGGCCGCCCGCGGCCAGATGAGGTTGAGCGTCATCGCCCCGCCCCACAGCACGGCGAGGATGTTGACGGGCAGCCCCCAGCGGCCGAGCGAGAACTTCCCCTCGGCGGGCTGCCAGCGGCCGCGGAGCCTGGCGATCAGCATCGGACCGGTCACCAGCAGATAGGCCACGTAGATCATCACGATGCCGATGCTGGTCACCACGGTGAAGATCTGCGGCTGGCGGATGTTCACCAGCAGGATCGCCAGCGCCAGGACACCGATGATCACGGTCGGCAGGATCGGGGTGCCGAACCGGGAACTGACCTTCGCGAGCCGGCCGGACGCGGGGAGGTTGTTGTCCCGGGCCATGGCGAAGGCGAGCCGCACCGCCGCGGTGTGCACCGCGAGGGCGCAGACGGTGACGGCGATCAGCACGCACCAGAGCATCGCCTTGCCGGCCGTCGGGCCGAGGACGTCCAGGACGACGTACTGCAGCCCGTCCGTGGACAGATTCTCGCCCCGCAGGCTGGAGACGCTCATCAGCGCCAGGATGAGGATCAGTCCGCCGAGGACGAAGGAGGCGACGATCGCCCGGATGATCGCGCGCGGCGCGTTGCGGGACGGGTCCAGGGACTCCTCGCCCAGTGAGGCCGCCGTGTCGAAGCCGTACATCACGTAGGCCGAGGCGAGCGAGGCGATCAGGAAGGCCCCGAGGTAGCCGAAGCTCTGCCCGTCGCCGGTGCCGGCGGTCTCCGTGACGACCTGCGGGCCCCGGACCACGTTGATCGCGAGGAGCACGATCAGCACGACGGTGGCGATGAGTTCGAGGAAGACACCGGCGGTGTTGATCCGCGCCATCAGCTTCACGCCGAAGGCGTTGACGGCCGTGGTGAAGAGGATCAGGACGGCGGCCAGCAGCACCGCGTTCGTCGCCACGTCGTACGTCCCCGAGCCGTCCCCGACGAACTGGAAGAAGGACGAGATCTGGGGAAGCGTCAGCTGGTAGGCGAGGGCGACGGCCGCGATCGACACGACCGAGGCGATGAGCATCATCCACCCGGCCAGCCAGCCGACGTGCGGATTCCCCACCTTCTTGGACCAGTTGTAGATGGAGCCCGCGACCGGGTAGCGGGCCGCCAGCTCCGCGAAGCAGAGGGCGACCATGAACTGCCCGGCGAAGACCATCGGCCACGACCACCAGTAGGCGGGGCCGCCGCTGGCGTAGCCGAAGTAGAAGAGCTGGAAGGTGCCGGTGAGGATCGATATGTACGAGATGCCGGCGGCGAACGTGTGGAAGTTGCCGAGCGTCCGCTTCAGTTCGGGGCGGTACCCGAACTCGGCGAGCTCGGCGTCGTCGGCCGCCTGGGACGGTGGAGCGATTGCCATGGTGTGACTCCTGGACGGTAGAGGTCGCGTCAGGCGAACCAGCCCTGCGGCTCCGGTGAGGTGTTGCGCCAGATGTGCTTCGTCTCGCGGTACTCGGCGAGCCCGCTCGGTCCGAGCTCGCGGCCCGTACCGGACTGCTTGAACCCTCCCCACTCGGCCTGCGGCAGATAGGGGTGGTAGTCGTTGATCCACACCGTGCCGAGGCGCAGCCGTGCCGCCATCCGGCGGGCCCGGGCCTCGTCGCTCGTCCAGACCGCGCCCGCGAGCCCGTAGATCGTGTCGTTGGCGAGCCGTACCGCCTCGTCCTCGTCGCCGTCGCGGAAGCGCTCCACGGTCAGGACGGGCCCGAAGGACTCCTCCCGTACCACCGACATCCCGGCGTGGCAGTCGTCCAGGACGGTCGGCAGGTAGTAGAACCCCTGGTCGTACGCGGGTCCTTCGGGACGGGCGCCGCCGCAGCGCAGCACCGCGCCCTCGGCGAGACCCCGCTCCACGTACGCCTCGACCTTGGCGCGATGGGCTGCCGAGATCAGCGGACCGGTCCGGGCCCGCTCGTCGAAGGGCCCGCCGAGCCGGATCTCCCGTGCCCGGCGCACGACCTCGTCGACGAACCGGTCGTGCAGCGAGTCCTCGACGAGGAGCCGCGCGCCGGCCGAGCAGACCTGCCCCGAGTGCAGGAACACGGCCGTCAGGGCCATGTCCACGGCGGCCTCGAAATCGGCGTCCGCGAAGACGATGTTCGGGTTCTTGCCGCCGAGTTCGAGCGCGACCTTCTTCACCGTCCCGGCGGCCGCGGCCATCAGCCGGCGGCCGGTCTGCACCCCGCCGGTGAACGACAGCAGGTCGACGTCGGGATGGTCGGCCAGCGGCGCGCCTGCCTCCGGTCCCGCGCCGAGCACCAGGTTGGCCACGCCGTCCGGCAGCCCGGCCTCCGTCAGCAGCCGCATCAGGTGGATCGCGGTGTGCGGGGTCAGCTCGCTCGGCTTCAGCACGAAGGTGTTGCCCGCGGCGAGCGCCGGGGCGACCTTCCAGGCCGTCTGGAGCAGCGGATAGTTCCAGGGCGTGATCAGCCCGCAGACCCCCACCGGCTCGTACACGACCCGGCTGTCGGCGCCCGCGTCGCCGGTGTCGATCACCCGGCCCGTCTCGGCCGCCGCGAGCCGCCCGAAGTAGCGGAAGCAGTTCGCGATGTCGTCCATGTCGTACGCGCTCTCCACCAGCCGCTTGCCGGTGTCGAGGGACTCCGCGCGGGCCAGCGCGTCCTTGTCGCGGACCAGCAGGTCGGCGACGCGCAGCAGCAGGTCGCCCCGGTCCGCGGCCGGGGTCGACGGCCAGGGGCCCTCGTCGAAGGCACGGCGTGCGGCGGCGATCGCCTCGACGGTGTCCTTGCCGCCGGCCTCGTCGACCACCGCGACCAGGCTGCCGTCGGCCGGGCAGCGGATCTCACGGGTCCGCTCGTCGAGCGCGGTCCGCCACGCACCGCCGATGAAGAGTTCGGGCATGTCTCTCGTTCCTCCTGGTCAGCGCCGATGCGACGGCGCCCTGGCAGCTTGGTGTCTCACCGGACGGCGCAGATGTATGCGAAATGTGACCGTGATCACGCCAGGTCGGAGGGGTGCGGCCGCAGCATGTCGAGCAGCCACGCGTGGAAGATCTCGATGTGGTGCTCGGTGGGAACGAGCACCCCGCCGGCCCGGTAGGCGCGGGAGGCCATCGCCGGCTGCGTCCGCTCGCAGGCGTCGAAGTCCTGGACGTTCACCCGGTGGAACAGCTCCACCGACATGGAGACGTCGGCACCCGACTCCACGACCTCGGGCGCGTACAGCCAGTCGCACTCCACGACCGTGCGGTCCTCCGCGAGCGGGAACATCCGGTGCAGGATCACATGGTCGGGGACGAGATTGATGAACACGGTCGGCTTGACCGTGATCGCGTAGTAGCGCCGGTCCTGCGCCTCGGCCACATCCGGCAGCCGGGCGAAACCCTCGCTGCCGTCCACGGTGAACCCCTTGGCCTCGTCGGCGAAGGCGGCGCCGTGCCCCACGTAGGACTGCGCCGCGTACCCCTCCGCGAACTCCGGCAGCACGTCGGTGAGTTCGGGGTGGATGGTGGCGCAGTGGTAACACTCCATGAAGTTCTCGACGATCAGCTTCCAGTTGGCCTTCACGTCGTAGGTGACGCGCTTGCCGAGGGCCAGCCGATCGGCGCCGTACCGCTCGATGGAGGCGGCGTCGCCGAGCCGTTCCACGGCAGCGCCGATCACGGTCTCCTCGAACGACGGCGGTTCGTCCGCCAGGCACACCCAGGCGTAGCCCAGCCACTCGCGCAGGTGCACCGTCACCAGGCCGTAGGCGGTGCGGTCGACGTCGGCCATCCGCACCAGGTTCGGCGCCGCGATCAGCCGGCCGTCGAGGTCGTACGTCCAGGCGTGGTACGGGCATTGGAGCGTGCGCCGCACCTCGCCGGACTCCTCGGTGCACAGCCGAGCGCCGCGATGCCGGCAGACGTTGAGGAAGGCGCGCAGCTCGCCACCCCTGTTGCGGGTGACGATCACGCTCTCGCGGCCGATCCGCACCGTGCGGAACGCGCCGGGTCCGGCGAGGTCGGAGCCGCGCACGGCGCAGAACCACATCGACTCGAAGAGCCGCTCCTGCTCCTGCCGGAAGATCTCCGGGTCGGTGTAGAAGCGGCCGGGGAGCGTGGCGATCAGGCTCGGGGGCAGCGGCGTCGTCGTCATGGCGGGCTCCTCAGGCGGGCGCGGCGGACAGCCGCCGCGGATCGAACAGCTCGATGGGGTGCGCGGTGGTGCCCGTCAGCGCCAGGTCGGCGAGGATCTCACCGACGACGGGCACGAACTTGAAGCCGTGGCCGGAGAACCCGCAGGCGACGGTGACCGAGCCGGGGTGCTCCGGGTGGCGTGCGATGACGAAGTGCTCGTCGGGGGTGTTGGAGTACATGCAGGTGGCGGCCTTGAGGAAGCGGCCGGGCAGTGAGGGGATGTGGCGGGACAGCCGGTCGGCCATGGCGGCGACCTCGTCGTCGCGCACGGTCCGGTCGATGGTCTCCGGGGTGCAGACGGTGCCCCTGCGGAAGAAGGCCACCTTGGCGCCGAGGCCGGGGCCGTCGATCGCGGGGAAGCCGTAGATCTGGACGTCGTCCGCGTCCTCCCAGATGTAGATCGGGTGGTTCTCCGGGAGGAAGGGACGGACGCCTCCCTCGGGCTGGAACCAGTGCATGACCTGCCGCTCGATCGTGAACGGCACGCCGAGGTCGTCGAGGAGCCGGGGCGCCCAGGCGCCCGGGCACATCACCAGCTGCCCGGCGGTGTAGGTGTCCTCGGCGGTGTGGACGCGAACCCCGTCGCGGTACGGCTCCCAGCGCACCATCGGCTCCTCGAAATGCAGGTCCGCGCCGGCCCGCGTGGCGAGCTGGAGGTGGGCCGCCACCGTGTTCTCCGGGCGCAGCAGCCCCGCCCGTGCCTCGTACAGCGCCACCTCGTCCTCGGTGGGTGTGAGGGTGGGGAAGCGGCGCCGGATCTCCTTCGCGTCGAGCATCTCGTGCGGCAGGTCCCACTGCCGCGCGGAGCGCAGCGAACCGGCCACCGCGCGGGACTCGGGCCGGCCGACCATCACGCCGCCGCACAGCGTCGCGATGTCCCGGCCGGTGTCGCGCTCCAGCGCCTCGTACAGCTCGTAGGCGCGCAGCAGCAGCGGCACATAGGCGGGGTCCTCGAAGTAGGACTGCCGGGTGATCCGCGAACCGCCGTGGCTGGAGCCGCGGTTGTGCACCGGACCGAACTTCTCCAGGCCCAGCACACGGGCGCCGCGCGCGGACAGATGGTGGGCGGCGGCGCCGCCCATCCCGCCCAGGCCGACGACGATCACGTCAAAGGTGGGTGACATCCCAGAACCTTCCTAGCGGCGGATGCGGCTCATGTCGGGGTCGAACAGCGGCTCTTCGGCCACGGTGGCGGGGACCTTCTCGCCGATGTACTCGATGTGCACCGCGCTGCCGGGGGTGAGCGGAGGCAGCCAGGCGTACGCGACGCAGCGGCCCAGCGTGTATCCGTAGGCGGCGCTGGTGACGTACCCCGCGGGCCGGCCGTCCAGGTACACCGGCTCCTTGCCGAGGACCACGGCGGCGGGGTCGTCGAGGAGCAGCGGGGTCAGCCTGCGCCGTGGCTCGCCGGCCCGTTCCAGCGCGGACCTTCCGACGAAGTCGCCCTTGTCCATCCGGACGGCGAAGCCGACGCCCGCCTCGTCCGGGGTGTGCTCGGCGGTCATGTCGTGGCCCCAGGAGCGGTACCCCTTCTCCAGGCGGAGGCTGTTGAAGGCGGACCGTCCGGCGGCGATCACCCCGTGCTCCCGCCCCGCCTCCCACAGCGTGTCCCAGAGCCGCAGCCCCAGGTCCGCGCTCGTGTACAGCTCCCAGCCGAGCTCACCGACATAGCTGAGCCGCATCGCCGTCACCGGCACATGACCGAGGTGGGTCTCCTTGACGCGGAAGTAGCCGAAGCCCCGGTGCGAGAAGTCGTCCCGGGTCAGCGGCTGCACGAGGTCGCGGGCGAGTGGCCCCCACACCCCTATGCAGCAGGTGCCCGAGGTGATGTCCCGGATGTGGATGTCGGCCGGGGCATGCCGGAGCAGCCAGTCCTCGTCCGCCCGGCTGTTGGCGCCGATCTGGAAGCGGTCGGCGGCCAGCCGCGCGATCGTCAGGTCCGAGCGGATGCCGCCGCTCCCGTCCAGCAGCAGGGTGTAGGTCACGGCTCCCGGCCTCTTGGCCAGGTTGTTCGTCGTCATCCGCTGGAGGAAGGCGAGCGCGCCGGGTCCGGTGACCTCCAGCCGGCGCAGCGGTGTCATGTCGTACAGGGCGACCTTCTCGCGGGTCGCCCGGGCCTCCGCGGCGGCGATCGGCGACCAGTACCGGGCCGACCACGCGTCCCGCTCCGGCACGGCGACCGACGCGGCGAGCGGGGCGTTCGCCTCGTACCAGTGCGGACGTTCCCAGCCGCCGCCCTCCAGGAAGGACGCGCCGAGCTCCCGCTGGCGGGAGTGGAAGGGGCTCACCCGCAGCGGACGGGGATCCTCCATGGGCTGCAGGGGGTGCAGCACGTCGTAGACCTCGACGAACTGGCGGGCGCCACGATCGTGGACGTACGCGGGGGAGCGCTGGGCGTCCTCGAAGCGGGTGTGGTCGCACTCGTGGAGGTCGAGCGACGGGCGGCCGTCGACCATCCATTCGGCGACGGCCCTGGCCACGCCCGCCGAGTGCGTGACCCAGGCGGCCTCGGCGAGCCAGAAGCCGCGCGGGGAGCGGGCCTCGCCGAGCAGCGGCATCCCGTCCGGGGTGAAGGAGAAGACGCCGTTGAAGCCCTCCTCGATCTCGGTGCCGGCGAGCGCGGGCATGAGCTCCCGGCAGTCCTCCCAGCTCGGGGCGAAGTCCTCCGGGGTGAAGGGGAACGAGGAGGGCATGACCGGGGCCTCGTCGTAGGCCGGGACGGCGAACGGGTCGACGGGCAGCGGGCGGTGGGCGTAACTGCCGATGCCGAGCCGGTCGTGGTGCTCGCGGAAGTACAGGTCGCGGTCCTGGAAGCGCAGGATCGGACGGGACGCCTCGGTGCCGGGGGCGGCGGCGCCGGCGAGCTCCGGCAGGGGAGCGGTCTTCGCGTACTGGTGGGCGAGCGGCAGCAGCGGGACGTCGACGCCCGCCATCCGTCCCACCACCGGGCCCCAGAATCCGGCCGCCGACACGACGTGGTCGGCGGGGAAGGAGCCCCGGTCGGTGACCACGCCGGTGACGCGGCCGGCCTCCCGCTCGACGGCGGTGACGGTGTGCCGCTCCAGGAAGCGCGCGCCGCGCGCCTCGGCGCGTTCCCGCTGGGCCCGGCAGGCGAGCACGGCGCGGGCGAGGCCGTCGTCCGGGGTGTGGAATCCGCCGATGACCCTGCTCTCGTCGAGCAGCGGCCACAGCTCCTTGCAGCGCCGGGCCGAGACCAGTTCGCCGCGGATGCCCCAGGAGGCGGCGTAGCCCGCCCTCCGGTGCAGTTCGGCCCAGCGCTCCTCGGTGGTGGCCAGTTCGAGCCCGCCGACCGGGTGGAAGCAGGGCACCCCGTCGACCTCCAGCGAGCGGAACTTCTCCACGGTGTAGGAGGCGAAGGCGCTGAGCGTCCTGGACGGGCTGGTCCGGAAGACGAGGCCCGGGGCGTGGGAGGTGGAGCCGCCGGGGGCGGGCAGGGGGCCCTGGTCGAGCACCGTGACGTCGGTCCAGCCGCGGGCCGTCAGCTCGTCGGCGAGCGAGCAGCCCACGATGCCGGCGCCGATGACCACGACACGGGGAGGCGTGTGCGCGGTGCCGGTCACAGGACCACCACCGAGCGCAGGACCTCGCCCCGGCGCATCGTGGCGAAGGCGTCCTCGACGTCGTCGAGCCTGATCGTCCGGGTGACGAAGGAGTTGAGGTCCAGGAGGCCGTAGAGGTACTGGTCGATGAGGATCGGGAAGTCGCGGCTCGGCAGGCAGTCGCCGTACCAGGACGACTTCAGGGAGCCGCCGCGCGAGAAGAGGTCGATCAGCGGAAGGTCGATCCGCATCTCCGGGTCGGGGACACCGACCTGCACGAGCACACCGGCGTGGTCCCGCATGGAGAAGGCCTGCCGGTACGTCTCGGGCCGGCCGACGGCGTCGATGGCGATGTCCACCCCGAAGCCGTCGGTCAGTGCGCGGACGGCCTCGACCGGGTCCGTACCACGGGAGTTGACCGTGTGGGTGGCGCCGAACCTCTCCGCCCGGTCGAGCTTCCTGTCGTCGATGTCGACGGCGATGACCTTGCGGGCCCCGTTCAGACAGGCACCCGCGATGGCCGCGTTGCCCACGCCGCCGCAGCCGATCACGGCCACCGTGTCGCCGTTGCCGACCCGGCCGGTGTTCACGGCGGCGCCGTACCCCGCCATCACGCCGCAGCCGATGAGCCCGGCGGCCTCCGGCCGGGCGGCGGGGTCGACCTTCACCGCCTGTCCGGCCGCCACCAGGGTCTTCTCGGCGAAGGCGCCGATGCCTAGCGCGGGGGAGAGGGGTGTGCCGTCCGGCAGCGTCATGGGCCGGGCCGCGTTGCGGGAGTCGAAGCAGTACCAGGGGCGGCCGCGGCGACAGGACCGGCAGGCACCGCACGGGGCGCGCCAGGCGAGGACGACGTAGTCGCCGGGCGCCAGGTCCGTGACGCCCTCGCCCACGGACTCGACCGTGCCGGCCGCCTCGTGGCCGAGCAGGAACGGGAAGCCGTCGTCGATCGCCCCTTCCCGGTAGTGCAGATCGGTGTGACAGACCCCGCAGGCCTGTACGGCGACGAGAACCTCGCCGGGACCGGGGTCGGGGACGAGGATCGTCCGCACCTCGACGGGTGCGCCCTTCTCGACGGCAACGACGGCACGAACCTCATGCGACACGATGGCTCCTCGGCTGTTGCGTATTGCACGATGAGTTGCGCGGTGGGGAACATACTGAGAACGGCGGCAACGAGCCGTCAAGAGGCCGGAGTTAACGTCGGGCAAAACCCGTCGGCGGACCGAAACGCTCCCGGAACACGACGACGCGGGGCCGGGGAGACCCGGCCCCGCGTCGTGAGGGGCAGTGCTGGAGGGCTCCGGTCAGAGGCCGTGTCCCATGCGCCGTGACAGGTCGTCGGCCGCGACGACGGTCCGCGCCGCGAGCTCGGGGAGCCGGTCGCGCTCCAGCCGGTAGGCCGGACCCGAGACGCTGATCGCGCCGATCACCCGGCCGTCGTGCGCCCGCACCGGCGCGGCGACCGCGTGGAGTCCCAGCTCCAACTCCTCGGCCGCGATGGCGAATCCCTGCGCGTAGGCCGCGTCCAGCTCGGCCCGCAGCATCCCGGCGCTCGTCACCGTGTGCTCCGTGAAGCGCGGCAGCGCCCGGGCGAGGAGGCCCTCGCGCAGGGTCACGGGCAGATGGGCGAGGAGCACCTTGCCGCTGGACGTGGCATGCAGCGGAGTGCGCCGGCCCAGCCAGTTCTGCGCGGTCACGGAGGCGGGTCCGCGGGCCTGCATGATGTTCACCGCGGCGTCGTCGTCGAGGACCGCGATGTTGACCGTCTCGCCCAGTTCGTCGGCGAGTTCACGGCAGACCGGCGCCGCCTCCTGCGAGATGTCCAGCCGTACGGCCGCGGCTCCGGCCAGACGCAGGATGCCGGCGCCGAGGAAGTACTTGCCCCGGTCCTGTGCCTGGGAGACCAGGCCCCGGTTCTCCAGCACCCCGAGCAGCCGGAACGCGGTGGACTTGTGCACGTCCAGCTCGTCGGCTATCTCGGTGACCCCGACCTCGCCGTGCCGCGCCAGGATCTCCAGGACGCTGACGGCGCGGTCCACCGACTGGATCGCGCCCGCCCCTCCTCTGGGGGTCCGCTCGGGGGTCTCCTCGGCCGTCGCCGGCTCCTCGGTCGGTCGGGCTGCTGCGCGGTCGCGGGTCATAGCTCAACTCTCGCCATCTTGCGGCCCCTTGGGCACGCATCTTCGGGAAGCCCTTGACGCGACGGGCACCCCGACCGGATTCTGTTGCGCATAGCGCTCCCTCATGCGCCATACGCAACCTGATGTTACCGAAGCGTCCTGCAGTTCACTCCTGGACCGAGGGGGGCCCGTGATTCCCGTCTGCCGCCTTGAAGACCTCCCCGTGGGCGAGTCCGTCCGGATCGCCACCACTCCGCCGATCGCGGTGTTCAACGCCGACGGCGTGCTGTACGCCATCGACGACACATGCAGTCATCAGGACGCCTCTCTCTCCGAGGGATGGCTCGAGGGCTGCCTGGTCGAATGCCCGCTCCACGCCGCCTCATTCGACCTTCGCACCGGTCAGCCGACCTGCCTCCCGGCGCGGCGGCCCGTCCGCACCCACGAGGTCGTCGTCGAGAGCGGTGTCGTCCATGTCCGGCCGGCCGTCGAGGAAGGCACCGCGGCATGAGGACCGTCACCGTCGTCGGCGCCTCGCTCGCCGGCCTGTACGCCGCCCGCGAGCTGCGCGCCCAGGGGTTCGACGGGCGGCTCGTGATCGTCGGGGAGGAGCCCCACCGGCCCTACGACCGTCCGCCGCTGTCGAAGGACTTCCTCTCCGGGCGGGCCGACGAGGGCCGACTGGCCCTCTCCGAGCCGGAGGAGGAGGCCGCACTCGACGCCGAGTGGCTGCTGGGAACACCCGTCCGGGAACTCGACGCGTCCGGCCGCGCGGTCCTCCTGGAGGACGGCCGCACCCTCGTCACCGACGGACTCGTGATCGCCACCGGCGCCTCCGCCCGGAGGCTTCCGGGCACCGAGGGGCTCTCCGGCGTCCACACCCTGCGCACCCTCGACGATGCCCGCGCCCTGCGGGCCGCCCTCGAAGGCGGAGGCCGGCGGGTCGTCGTGATCGGCGGCGGGTTCATCGGCGCCGAGACGGCCTCGACCTGCGCCTCACTCGGCCACGAGGTCACCGTGGTGGAGGCCGCCCCGCTCCCGCTGCTGCCCCAACTCGGCCCCGAGATGGCCGCGGTCTGCGCCGGACTGCACCGGCGCGGCGGCACCGAACTGATCACCGGCAGCGGTGTGTCCCGGCTGCGCGGACGCGGCTCCGTCACCGCGGTGGAGCTGGCCGACGGCCGCGTGCTCCCCGCCGACCTGGTCGTCGTCGGCATCGGAGCGGTACCCAACACCGGGTGGCTGACCGGCTCCCCCCTGGCGCTCGGCGACGGCGTCCGCTGCGACACCGGCTGCGTCACCGCGCTCCCGCGGATCGTGGCCGTGGGCGATGTCGCCCGCGTCGGCGGGGCGCGCGCCGAGCACTGGACCAGCGCGACCGAGCAACCCGCCGTCGCCGTACGCAATCTGCTGGCAGGACGGACCGTGGACAGCGTCCGCACGCTGCCGTACTTCTGGTCGGACCAGTACGGCTCGCGCATCCAGTTCGCGGGGCGCCACCGCGCGGGGGACGAGGTGACGGTCGTCGAAGGCTCCACCACCGAGGGCGGCTTCCTCTGCCGCTACGAGCGCGAGGGCCAGACCACGGCCGTCCTGGCCGTCGACCGCCCCCGCCCCTTCACCCGAGCCCGCAGGGAGCTGAGCGCCGCTCAGCCGGCCGGACGGCCCCTGCCCTTCCGCCCGGGGCGGGCGGCGCTGCCGTCCCCGGTCCCGGAGCCGGGATAGAGGTGATCGACCTCGGGCCGGAGGTCCAGTATGTCGAGGAACTCCGCGAGCTCGGCCCCGTCCGTCGTCCGGCTCGCGATGACCCGACGGGCGGCACGGCGGCGTTCTCGGGGATCCCGCCCCGGCGAACCGTCGTTCTCCTCAGTGAGGTCCATGACGCCGATCCGACCACACCACGGCCCGCCCCGCATCACCCACCCCGGTCCGCCGCCCCGTTCAGTGGATCCCGAGGAAGACGGCGCCCGGCGTGTCGAGGTCGTCGTTGTTCAGGTGGAACGCGCGCAGCGACCTGTCGATCTCCCGCTGCGAGACATATGCGTCGCGGTCCAGGTCGAGCCGCTCGAAGACGGCCGGCCCCTCGTCGGCCGACACCCCCCAGACGGCGAGATAGGCGGCGAACTCCTCCTTGCTGACCCGCTTGTCACCGGTCGTGTCCATGATGCGGAAGATCGCCTCCGCCAGGTCCCGGAGCAGCTCGGGGCGGTCCGTGTCGTAGCCCACCGCGCGATGGGCGGCCACGAACTCCTCCTGGTCCAGCCGGTCCTGCCCGGGCACCGCCTGGGTGAGCAGACCGAGCCACTGCGCCCAGTAGGCCCGAGCCAGCGCCCGGATCCTGGGATCGTCCGGAGCCAGCCCGTACGTGGTGGCGTACGCCTCCACGACCCGCTGGTGGTCGGACCAGGTGACGAACCCGCTCCCGTCGGTGTCCAGGACCGCGAAGAGCCGCCGAAGCCTACGGGTGACCGGATCGAACGTCGCCATTCTTCCGCTTCCTTCCGGTGGTGGGGTGCTGGTCGCGTCCCAGTGTCGTCGCCCGAACGCGCCGGGGCCGGGCGCCACACCCGTCCACGGGGCGCGCGAGGCCGTGGCGTGCGTCACCATCGGGTCATGGAGCCCGGCCACGAGGTGCGCGACGGCCCCCTCCCCGATGTGGCCCAGCTCGTCGGGGAACTGACCCGGCGGGCCGACCCGCGACGCCTGCGGCGTGACGTGGAATTCCTCGCCGACCGCCCGCGCGGCCGGATCCACGCGCCCGAGGCCATGGTCCGGGCCGAGACCCATGTGGCGCGGGAACTCGCCGCGGCCGGCTGGCGGACCGAACGGCACCCCTTCGACGTCCGGTGGCGCCCCGGCTGCACCGACCGTCCCGGCGGAAGGCCGTCACCGGCGCGGTTCCGGCTGCACCGGCGGCTCACCGGCGCGAACCTGCTGGCCACGCCGGAAGGGCCGGCCGCCGGGGAAGACCGTCCCCACGTCCTCGTCGGAGCGCACCTCGACACCGTCCGGGGGAGCCCCGGTGCCGACGACAACGCCTCGGGGGTCGCCGCGCTCCTGGAGATCGCCCGGCTGCTCGGCGGGCTGCCGCGGCCGCCGGCGGTCACCCTCGCCTGCTTCGACATGGAGGAGCTGGGGTGCGTCGGCTCCCGGGTCGAGGCGCGGGAACTGCGCCGCGCCCGCCGGGTCGGCGGCATGATCTGTCTGGAGTCGGTCGGCTGCTTCGCCACGGGCCCGGGAACCCAGGCGCTGCCGCCGGGGTTCGGCGCGGTCTTCCCGCGCGTCGCCGCCTCCGTGCGGGAGAGCGGACTGCGGGGTGACTTCACCCTCGTGGTCCATCGCCGCTCGTCGGACGGGGCCGCCGACCTCTGGCGCCGGGCCGCCGGGGCGACCACGCCCGCGCTGCCCGTCGTCACCCTGCGCGACCCGCGCCCGGACGGCCCGCTGGGAGCCCTCGCGGGTCTCGTGCTGCCCCCGGTGAACCACCTGGGCCGCAGCGATCACGCCGCCTTCTGGAACGCGCGGATTCCGGCCGTGATGCTCACCGGCACGGCGAACTTCCGGAACCCCCACTACCACCGGCCGACGGACACCCCCGACTCCGTCGACCCCCTCCGTCTGACGGCCGTCGCCGTCGCCACCGCCGTCACCGCCGTGTGCTGGCGGCCCGGGACCCGCCTCGGAGGCGGAAACGGCACCGCCGACCTACCGTGGTGAGGAGCGCGTTTCAAGCCGATCCCCGTTCACGAGGAGGCTGCGATGGAGCGGCACTTTGTCTGGGTGACCACGCGCCGCATCAAGCCGGGCACCCTGGAGGAGTTCGAGCGGGCCTGGCGCCCCGGCTTCTCCCCCGACGGGCTGCGCCGAGCCCTGGCCTACTGGTCCGAGGACGGGCAGGAGATCACCGGGGTCTCCTTCTGGGACTCCCAGGAGGCCTGCGACGCCTGGCGCTCCTCCGACGCCGAACGGGAGCGGCGCGAGGTCATGGCGCCCTACGTCGTCGAGGAGAGCGAGGGCTTCTACCGGGGCGGCGAACTCACCCTGCCCTCACGGTGACGGCCCAGGAGCCGCCACGTCGCGACTACGGATAGGTCCGTACGTCGTCGGTGTACTCCCGGGCCCGCTCCCGTACCAGCGCGGGCAGCGTGCCCGAGGCCAGGTCCGCCAGGGTCGTGCCCTCCAGGACCTGGCGCAGACTCGTGCGCACGGCCCGCCACACGTCCGGCATGGGCGCGGCGGCGCCCTGGTACTCCAGGCCGGTCAGCTTCAGATCGCGCACGCTCACGAGCGGCCCGTCCATCGCCCGGACGACATCGGCGAGAGTGATCTCCCCGGGGGGTCTGGTGAGGGTGTACCCGCCGTCGGGGCCGCGCACGCTCTGCACCAGCCGCGCCTGGCGCAGTTCGCTGAGCACGACGAAGAGGAAGCGGACGGGGATGTCCTGACGGCCCGCGATGTCCTCCGCCTTCAGGGGCCGCTCGGGGGAGCAGGCCAGCTCCGCCATCGCCCGGACCGCGTAGTCCGTTCTCGCTGAGATCCTCACCGCCTCAATGTCTCACGGTTGGCGCGAAAGCGATCCGGGGCGGGTCGCGGGGACGTGGCGGCCTTGTCAGTGCACATTGTTCATCGACATAGTGCACTTCACTGCCGCACCCGCCTGGCTCGGAGGTTCCCGTCGTGACCGTGGTGTCCCAGAGCTCCGCCCGTCCGCGCTCCACCGTGGCCGTCGTCGGCGCGGGCGCGGCCGGAGCGCTCGTCGCCGTCCAGCTGTGCGAGGCCGCGGCGCGCCGGCGCACGCCCCTCGACCTGGTCCTGATCGACCCGGCGGCGGAGGCGGGACGCGGCACGGCGTACGCCACCGAGGTCGCCGAGCACCGGCTCAACGTCCCGGTCGGCGGGATGAGCTGCTACCCGGACGACCCCGGCCACTTCCTGCGCTGGCTCTGCCGGCACGGCGAATCCGCCGTCTCCGCCACCGACTTCGCCTCCCGCTACCGGTTCGGCTCGTACCTCGCCGACACCCTCGGCCGCGCCATCATCACCGCCCACGGCACGGTCTCCGTACGCCGTCTGCGCGCCAGGGCGACGGGCTGCGCCGACACCGCCGACGGGCGCATGGAGCTCCGGCTCGCCGACGGCGGCACCGTGACGGCCGACACCGTCGTCCTGGCCACCGGGCCCGCCGCCGGGACCGCGGGCTGGGCCACGGACGCACTGCGCGCCTCCGACCGGTTCGTCGACCGCCCCTGGGCGCCCGGCGCACTCGACGCCGTCGGCGCCGACGACGACGTGCTGCTCGTCGGCAGCGGGCTGACCGCCGTCGACCTCGCGCTCGTCCTCGACCGGCCCGGCCGCACGGTCCACGCGCTCTCCCGCAGCGGCCTGCTGCCCCAGCCCCATGCCGTCGCCCCGCTCCCGCCCGTGCCGCCCCCGACGGGACTCGCCGCCCTGCCGCTGCACCGTCTCCGTCTCGAACTGCGGCGCCATCTGACCGCGTCGATGCGCGACCACGGGGACTGGCGGCCCGCACTCGACGGGCTGCGGCCCGGCATCGCGGCGCTCTGGCAGGGGCTCACCGACGAGGAGCGGGCCGAGTTCCTCGACCGCGACGCCACCCGGTGGAACGTCCACCGGCACCGGATGGCCCCGACCACCGCCGAGAGCATCGCCCGCGCCCGCGCCGCACGTCGGCTGCGGATCCATGCCGGCCGGATCGTCTCGGCCGTGCCCCAGGAGGACGGCCGGCTCGCCGTCGCGCTCGCCGACGGACGCGAACTGACGGTCGCCTGGGTGGTCGACTGCACCGGACCCGGGCTCCGGATGGACGCCTCGGGCGACCCGCTCTGGGGCGGGCTGCTCGCCGACGGCCTCGCGACGCCCGGACCGCTCGGCATCGGCGTCGCCACCGACGCCGGCCGGCTGAGGGACACCCACGGCCGCGCCGAGCGGCCCCTGTTCACCCTCGGCAGCCCACGGCGCGGTGAGCTGTGGGAGACCACCGCCATTCCCGAGATCAGGACCCAGGCCAGGGACATCGCCGAGGCCGTGCTCGCCCCGCTCACCCGCACCCCGCGCACCGCCCGGCGCCGCCCCACCGACCAGTTCGGTCTGCCGCTGTCGACCCACGCCGCCGCCGCGGCCTCCTTCCGCAGCGGGCTGGGGCGGGTCGTCACGGTACGCGCGAAGGCGGCCGAGGCGTTCTCCCGGGCCACCGAACTCGACCCCGGCTTCGCCCTCGGGCACGCGGCGCTCGCGCTGCTCGGTCACGAGTGCGGCGCGGACGTCGACGTGCACCGGGAACTCGCCGACGCCCAGCGCAGCGCGGCCGAACGCGGCGACGAGCGCGAACGGTCCTTCGTCGACGTCGTCACCCGGCGGGTCCGGGCCTGCCCCGGGGACGGCGGCGAGGACGGCGACCGGGCCCTCATCGACCACCTCGACCGCTACCCCGGCGACGCCTTCGCCCTCTCCATCGCGGTCCCCACCATCGCCTTCTCCGGGGTCGGCGACCTCGACGGCACCCTCGCCCAACGGCTGGTGGAGCGTACGGCGCCCGCCTACGACGGCCACTGGTTCCACACCTCGCTCCTCGCCTTCCTCCGTCAGGAGCAGGGGCGCATCGACGAGGCGGGCGCACTCGCCCGGGTGGCCCTGGCGGCCGAACCGGCCTCCGGACACGCCGTGCACGCCCTGGCGCACGTCCACTACGAGTCCGGGGACCACCGGGCGGGCCGCGACTGGCTCGACGGCTGGATCGGCGGGCATGGCCGGGGCGCCGTGCACCGGGCCCACTTCTCCTGGCACGTGGCGCTGCACGAACTCGCCCTGGACGACGCCGAGGCGGTACGCCGCCGCTGGTTCGCCCAGCTCGCACCCCGCCAGGTGATCGGCGTCCGGGCACTCGTCGACTCCGGCTCCCTGCTGTGGCGCGCCCGGATGTCCCGGAACTGGACGGGTCCCGTCCCCGTCGGCGGGGTCCTCGACGCGGTCGCCCGCGACCTGGTGGAACGGCCCGCGACCGCGTTCACCGCCCTGCACAGCGCCGTCGCCCTGACCGCCGCGGGCGACCTGCCCGCGCTCCGACGGCTGCGCACCCACGCCGCCGGTGCGGACGCCGTGCAGCGGGAGGTCATCGCCCCCCTGTGCCGCGCCCTCGAAGCCGTCCTCGAAGAGCAGTGGACCACGGCCGTGGAGGGGCTGCGCGAGCTGCTGCCCGCCCTCCGCCGGGTGGGCGGCAGCGCCGCGCAGCGCGAGGTCGTCGAGGAGACGCTGCTGTACGCGCTGATGGAGGCGGGCCACAGCGACGCGGCCCGCCACCTCCTGGAACAGCGCCTCGACCGGCGCGCCTCCCCGCTCGACCGCCGACGCCTGGCCGACCTGCCCGGCTGAGGGGACTCAACACCCCACGATCAGACGGTGCAGCAGATCCGCGGCGGCGCGGCCGAACGACGGGTCGTTGAGATGCGTGTCGACCTCCACCACCTCGACCGCGCTGCCGCGCAGCCCGTCCCGGACGGCGCGGAACAGCGCCTCGTCCACCGACGGGTCGTGGTACGGCCCGCCCGGCGCCCCGAGGGTGGAGAGGCCGCGCAGCGGCAGACAGACGGTCGTGGGCCCCGTCGCGGACCGCAGCTTCGCCGCGACGCGCGCGCCGAGTTCCGCGCACTCCTCGGCCGTCGTCCGGACGACCGAGATCGACGGGTTGTGCACCCGCACGTCGCGGTCGAGGACGCGTTCGGGGACGGTGTCGAGGGGCCCGAACTTGACCAGGTCCAGCGCTCCCGGGCTCACCACCTGCGGGAGGCCCGCGCGTCCCGCGGCGAGCAGCCGGTCGGGGCCCGCGGTCAGGATGCCCCCGAGGAGGTCGTCCGCGAGTTCGCAGAGCGTCAGATCGAGGACGCCCGCGAACAGCCGCTGCTCCGCGAGTGATTCGAGCGTCCGGCCGCCCGCCCCGCTGGCGTGGAAGACCAGCACCTCGTAGCCCAGTTCGGTCAGCCGCTCACGGGCCGCGTCGACCCCCGGCGTCGTCACCCCCGCCATGCTCGCCGCGATGAGCGGCCGGTCGTCGTCGACCGCCGGCGGCCGGACCGCCGCGAACCCCCGCGCCATCCCGGCGACGGCGTCGACGGCGTTCGACAGCACCGGAGCCGACACCCTGTTGACCCCGGCGATGTCGACCACGCTGTACATCATCGTGATGTCCGACGAACCGACATAGGGCGCGACATCGCCCGAGGCCATCGAGGAGACCATCACCTTCGGCACCCCGAGCGGCAGTTCCCGCATCGCCCGCGTCGCGATCGACGTCCCCCCGCTGCCGCCCAGGGCGAGGACCCCGTGGAGCCGGCCCCGCGCGTACAGATCCCGCACGACCTCCGCCGCTCCCCGGGCCATCGCCGTGACGGCCGCGCCACGGTCACCCTCGCTCCGTAACCGCTCCAGATCCGTGCCCGCCGCCCGGGCCACCTCGGCGCGCGTCACGTCCGCGGTCGTCCGCGGCGCGCCGATCACCCCCGTGTCGACCACGATGACCTCGACCCCGCGACCCAGCAGCCGTTCGCGCAGCCATCCGTACTCGAGACCCTTGGTGTCCAACGTGCCCACCAGTACAACGATCGCCATCCCCGTACTGTCCGGCGAAGTCGACAAGACGACAAGAGTGTGTCCGGCCGACGCCAGCAGGCATACTGACCCCCCTTGATCACCACGACCCATCCGGAGGAGTCATGACCGCCAGTTTCAGGACCGTCATCGAGGTGGAACCCGGCCACCTCGACCAGGCCCGGGCCATCGACCGGAGATTCCAGGAGGCGATCGCCCCGGCCACCGTCAACTTCGACTTCGACAACATCCGCCAGGCCGCCGACGCCATCCCCGACAGCTCCGTCGTCAAGACGGTCCGCGGCTGGGGGCTTCAGGAGCAGGCTCCCGTCATGGTCATGGTGCTCTCCCTGAAGGAGGCCGTGCGTCAGGCGCTGCCCGGCGAGTTCGCCGAAGCCTCGTTCTGGGACACCGTCGAGAGGGAACTCGCCGACGCCTTCACCGGCCTCGCCGCACAGGAGGGACAGCCGGGACTCTCCTACTACGACGAAGGCCCCGACCGGACCAGCTACTACCGGGACCTGTTCTTCGCCCTCCAGGACGAGGAGACCGGTGACCACATGTACGCGATCGCCTTCTGCATCGACGTGACCGTCGGGCTGGAGAAGGAGAAGGCCGCCGCCCTGGAGATCATGGACATCGCGCCCTACACGATCCGGCTCAACGCGATCGTCCTGCGCCAGGAGCTGCGCCTGGCGGCCTGACGCCGCCCGCACGTCCGGTGAACCGTACCGGCCCGCCGTCCCGGGCCGACCCCGCGGGGAACCTACACTGCCCGCATGGCGAAGTACTTCGACGTACACCCCGAGAACCCCCAGCGGCGCACCATCAGCAGCGTGGCGGACAGCATCCGCGCAGGCGCGCTCGTCGCGTACCCCACGGATTCCTGCTACGCGCTGGGATGCCGGATCGGCAGCCGCGACGGCATCGCCCGGATCCGCGCGATCCGAGAGCTCGACGACCGCCACCACTTCACGCTGGTGTGCCAGAACTTCGCGCAGCTCGGCCAGTTCGTGCACGTCGACAACGACGTGTTCCGCGCCGTCAAGGCGGCGACACCCGGCAGCTACACCTTCATCCTGCCGGCGACGAAGGAAGTCCCGCGCCAGCTGCTGCACCCCAAGAAGAAGACCGTCGGCGTCCGCATCCCCGACCACGTCGTCACCCAGGCGCTCCTGGAGGAGCTGGGCGAACCGCTGCTCTCCAGCACCCTGCTGCTGCCGGGCGAGGACGAGCCGATGACCCAGGGCTGGGAGATCAAGGAGCGTCTCGACCACACGGTGGACGCCGTCCTCGACTCCGGTGACTGCGGTACGGAACCGACGACCGTCATCGACTTCTCCGGCGGTGAGCCCGAGATCGTGCGCCGAGGCGCGGGAGACACCACGCGGTTCGAGTAGTCCGGGGGCGGCATGTGATGATCGCGGCATGACCGTCATACCTGTGCGGCACGGGCTGACCTTGGCGGCGGCGGCCGTCCTCGCCACCGGCTGCGGCCTGGGGGCCGAACTCGACCGCGAGGCGGATCCCGAACGGACCGCGGCCGGTGTGTCCGCGGCGCCGTCGGTGACCGGCGTGCCCGTCGCCCCGACGGCCGAACCGCCCCTTCCCGCACCCGCGGAAGGCTGCCCGGCCACCGGCGTCAAGGTGGGGACCGGCATGGTCAACGCCGCCATGGGGCTGCGCGCCATGCCGGTGACGCTCACCAACTGCGGAGCGGGCGAGCAGCGGTTGAACGGCTACCCGGACGTGCGGGTACGGGACGTGAACCGCGCACGCATGGACGTCACGGTCCTCAAGGGCACGGGCCCGATCACCACGCTCGACGACCCGGGCGCGCATCCGGTGACGCTGAAGCCCGGGGAGTCCGCGCGCAGCGTCTTCGTGTGGCGCTACTCGGCCGTCGACGCCGCGACGCTGCGGGGGAGCGGTGTGTACGTGGAGATCGGCCCCGCCCCCGGCGCGCCCCGGCAGACGGTGGAGCCGGAGGGCGGCCTGGACATCGGCGACACCGGCATGCTCGGCACGACGGCGTGGCAGAAGGTCGTGGAGTGAGCGGACGCGCCGTCACCCGCCGAGCCGTGGGCGGCCTCCCCTGGCCGCGGCCATCAGCTCGGGCACGGTGCCGAGTTTGACCCGTGGCCGGCCGGCCGCGCGGCCCCGTGCCAGCTCGGCGCGCTCGATGGCGGCCTGCCCCCGCGCGTCGACGATCCGGCCGGCCCGGCGGCGCGCCAGCCGCTCGAACGCCCTGTCCGTGCCCGACGGGGCGGGCAGCGCTCCCGCGACCGCGTCGGCCAGGAGCGTGCCGATCGTCTCGGCGGCGCAGGTGCGATTGGCCCCGATGCCGCCCGAGGGTCCGCGCTTGATCCAGCCGACCACGTACGTGCCGGGCATCCCGGTCACCCGGCCGCCCTCGTGCGGCACGGTGCCGGTCTCCTCGTCGAAGGGCAGCCCCGGCACGGCCACTCCCCGGTAGCCGATCGCCCGCAGCACAAGACCGGCCGGGATCTCCCGCTCCTCCGGCCCCTCCGTCACCCGCGCGCCCCGCACCGCGTCGTCGCCGACCACCGCCACCGGCGAGGAGTGGAACCGGAGCACGATGCTCCGACCGGCCCCCGGCGGACGCGACCAGTCCACGGCCTCCCGGGCCACACCGCGCAGCAGCGCCGCCTTGTCGCCCGCGCCGGGCTCCGCGCCGTCGATCGACGCACCGGTCCGCGGGTCGTGGTCGTCGACGACCAGCCGCACCCCGGGCAGGTGGGTGAGGGCGAGCAGTTCGGACGCGGTGTACGCGGCGTCCTCGGGACCGCGCCGCCCGAGCAGGACCACCTCGCGCACCTTCGAGGCGCGCAGGGCCGCGAGCGCGTGGTCGGCGATGTCGGTGCCGGCCAGTGTCTCGGGATCCATGACGAGGATGCGGGCGACATCGAGGGCGACGTTCCCGTTGCCGACGACGACGACCCGCTCGGCCGACAGGTCGACGGCGTCGGGCGCGGCGTCGGGATGGGCGTTGTACCAGGACACGAACGCGGTCGCCGAGACACTGCCCGTGAGGCCCTCGCCGGGGATGCCGAGCCGGCGGTCGGCGCCGGCTCCCACGGCGTAGACGACCGCGTCGTGGTGTGCGGCGAGTTCCGCGACGGTGACGTCCTTGCCGATCTCGACGCCCAGGCGCATCCGTACCCGGGGATGGCGGTGGAAGCGGGCGAAGGTCTCGCCCACCTTCTTCGTCGAGGGATGGTCCGGTGCCACGCCGTACCGGACGAGGCCGCCGGCCACCGGGAGCCGGTCGACCAGGGTCACCTCCGCGTTGGTGTGCAGGAGCAGATCCTCGGCCGCGTACATGCCTGCCGGGCCGGTCCCGACGACGGCGACCCGGATCGGCGCGAAGTCGGAGGGGATGCCCCGCTCGAAGGCCGGAGCGCCCCAGGCGTGGAAGTTCGGCCCGGCGACGGCCGGTTCGGGCTCCCGGTCGGCGAAGTAGGCGGCGTTGAGGGCCTCGTACTCCCGCTGCGTCGGGGAGAGGCTGTCCACGGGGAAGATGGCGTCGACGGGGCAGGCGTCGGCGCAGGCGCCGCAGTCGATGCATGCCCGCGGGTCGATGTGGAGCATCTCCGTACTGCCGAACGCCCTTTCCTCGGGCGTCGGATGGATGCAGTTGACGGGGCAGACCGCGACGCACGTGGCGTCGCTGCAGCAGGTCTGGGTGATGGCGTAGGTCATGTCGTCGGCTCAGCTCGGGTCGGCGGGGTCGGCGGGCTGTGGTCGGTGGGCCGGGGTGTCAGATCAGGTGGGCGCGCTTGTAGAAGAAGAGCGCCGGTCCGGTCAGCAGACGGGCCGAGGCGAGGAACTCCATGAGGCCCGAGCAGCTGGACCGCATCAGCGAGCGGTGGTGCTCGTTCGTCCGCGCCTCGGTGAGGGCCCGGCGGGTGTCGAGGCCGGCGTGTCCGTACACGTCGCGGTTCACCATGCTCGTGACGATGACGTACGAGGCGATCGCGATCACGAGCGCGTTGAGCTGCCGGCGCAGCGGGCCCGCGTGCCGCAGCCGCCTGCGGGTCTCGTCGCGGGCGAACTTCATGTGCCGCGACTCCTCCACCACATGGATGTTGTTGATGGTCCGCACGAAGGGCACGACCCGCTCGTCCCGCATCCAGTCGCGCTGCATGACGTCGAGGACCTCCTCGGCTACCAGGATCGCCGCGTAGGCCGCCTCGCCGAAGGCCACCGTCTTGAAGATCCTGCCCAGTTCGACCGCGGCCCGGCGCGGGCGGTAGGCCGGCGCGCCCAGCTTCGCGGCGCCACGGGCGAACATGATCGAGTGCCGGCACTCGTCGGCGATCTCGGTGAGCGCCCACTGGAACCGCGGGGAGGTCGGGTCCTTGGCGTAGATGTCCCGCAGCACCATCTGCTGGAGGATCATCTCGAACCAGATGCCGGTACTGGCCACCGACGCGGCCTCCTGCCGGGTCAGCTCCTTGCGCTGCGCGTCGGTCAGTTCCTGCCAGTACGCCGTCCCGTAGAGCGTGCTCCACTCGGGGCTGGCGCCGTGGAAGTCCTTGTCCAGTGGGGTGTCCCAGTCCACCTCGACGAGCGGGTCGTACGACAGCTTCGCGGCCGAGTCGAGCAGCCTCCGGGTGACGTCCTGTTCCGCGCGCCGGTCCCGGCTCTCCGGCCGTACGGTGCTGCTTGCCATGGTGCGGCTCCTTGAATCGAGAGGTTTCGACCCGACGCCGGCCGGCTTCGACCCCGCCCGTCCCCGTGTGACGGGACCGAAGCGCCGAGCGCCACCACGCTTGTTAGACGCGACGTCTAGCAAGCTGTTAGACGGAACGTATAACAAGAGTCCCGTGCGGGCCTACCCCCGTGCGGGAAAATCCCCGTGATCTCCCCACACCCGCCGCCCGGCCGACTCCATGGGGCAACCCCCGGTGAGGAGTTGCCGTCCTCCAGGGACGAGAGCGGCGCCCGGGCCCCAGGGACCGACGAGCCCGAGAATGAGGAAGCCCGCCACACGCCGTACAGCGAGGACCGCCCATGACCGACGCACCGCACCCCTTCCGGCTCCTCCCCGGAGCACCCGACTCCCCGGTACTCCTCCATGTGCCGCACTCCTCGCGCGAACTGCCCCCGGACGTACGCGACGACATCGTGCTCGACGACCGGGAACTCGCTCGCGAGCTCGACCACATCACCGACGCCCACACCGAGCGGATCGCCGAGCTGGCCGCCGGGGCGGCGGCCGCGGCCCCCTGGCGGTTCGTGAACCGGCTCTCACGGCTGGTCGTCGACCCCGAGCGCTTCCCCGACGAGCGGGAGGAGATGACCGCCGTCGGCATGGGCGCCGTGTACACGCGGACGACGCACCGCGCCGAACTCCGGCCGGACGGCTTCGACGCGCGCCCGCTCCTGGACCGGTACTTCCACCCCTACGCACGGGCCATGACCGCCGCCGTCACCGATCGCCTGGCGGCCGTGGGCCGTGCCGTGATCATCGACGTGCACTCGTACCCCAGCGAACCCCTGCCGTACGAACTGCACGGCGAGGGCCCCCGGCCGCCCGTCTGCCTGGGCACGGACCCCCACCACACGCCGCCCGCGCTCCTCACGGCGGCGCGGGCGGCGTTCGAGGGAATCGGCGGCGTGGGGACGGACAGCCCCTTCGCGGGCACGTACGTGCCGCTGGAGCACTACGGCCGGGACACCCGGGTGAGCGCGCTGATGGTCGAGATCCGCCGCGACGTCTACATGAAGGAACCGGGCGGCCCCGCCGGGCCGGGCCTCGACGCACTCGCCACGGCCCTGGCGGAGCTGGTCGACGCGGCGGGGAACGCCGGCTGAGCCCTCAGCCCGACGTCCGGACCGCGTTGCGCCACACGGTCAGATCCAGCGTCAGGTACTTGCTCGGGGACTCCTCGGCCGAGAAGCCCCGGACGGTGACGAGGCCCATGTGCCCGGTGCCGGTCGTGACGCAGACCTGACGTCCGGGCGACAGCATCGTCAGATCGACGTTCTCGGTGAAGCGGGTGTCCGCGAGGCAGGCGGCGAGCGAGCCCTCCTGACCGGCGTCGAGCAGGACGAGGCTTCCGCCGGTGCTCTCCGCGTCCAGGTAGCCACCGGTGTCGTAGGAGAGTTCGTACCCGCCGTCCTCACCGTCCTGCGGCCGGACGTTCTCGTCCCCGAGCGTCAGGTGGTAGCCGGCGGTGAGGTTGATGCCCTTGAAATCGGCCGGCTTCGGCTCCGGCCTGGTGCTGGGCTCGGAGCTCGGCTTGGCCCCGGCGTCCGTGGTCGCGCCGCCCTGCCCGCCCTGCGAGGAGCCGCCGCCCTGGGTCGAACCGCTGCTCTCCGTCGTCCGGTCCTTCTCCTTGAGCAGCACGTACGCCGTGCCGCCCGCGGCGATGCCGAAGACGAGCGCGGCGGCGAGGGCGATGATCGGCCCCCGCTTGCGCGCGGTCGCCGGCGGCCGCGGCCCGGGCGGCACGGGTGCGCCGGGGAACGGCGTCGCATGCGGTCCGGTGTGCGTCGGGGGGTAGGCGTACCCGGGAGCCGGGGTCGGCGCCGGGACGCCGGGGGCCGGAGTGGGAGGGACCGCCGGGCCGAAGGCCGCGGGCGGCGGACCGGCATGCGCGGTGGGGGAGTAGGAGGGGGCCGGACCGGCGTGCGCGGTCGGGGTGTAGCCCGTGCTCGGCGGCGTGGCCGGTGCCGTGGGGGTGTAACCCGGAGGCGGCGGCGTGCGGTCGGCGGCGGGGGCCGGCGCCGCCGTGCGGACGGTGATGTCGGCGGCCACCGCCTTCGGCAGCCAGTCCTCGGGGCGGCGCAGCACCGTCTCGGCGTTCGCGGCCTGGCACAGGCTGATGATCTCGGCGATCGACGGCCGCTCGGCGGGGTCCTTGGCGAGCGTCCGGCCGACCAGCTCCCTCAACCGCTCGGGCACCGCGTCGAGATCGGGCTCCTGATGGACGATCCGGTAGAGGACGCCGTGCGAGGTCCCCTCGCCGAAGGCCGGTACCCCGGTCGCCGCGAACGCCGCGACCTGGCCGAGCGCGAAGATGTCGGTGGCCGGGGTGATCCGGCCGCCCTCCGCCTGCTCGGGAGCCATGAACGTCGGGGTGCCGATGGTGACACCGCTGCCGGTGAGCGAGGTCGCGTCGGCGGCGTAGGCGATGCCGAAGTCGATGACGCGGGGGCCGTCGGCGGCGAGCAGGACGTTCGACGGCTTGAGGTCCCGGTGCACGATGCCCGCGCCATGGATGACGTGCAGGGCCTCCGCCATGCCGGCGACGAGCAGCAGGACCGTCTCCACGGGCAGCGCGCCGTGGGTGACGACGGCGTCGGCGAGCGAGGGCCCGGGCACGTACGCGGTCGCGAGCCAGGGCCGCTGCCCCTCGGTGTCGGCGTCGATGACGGGCGCGGTGAACAGACCCTGCACCCGCTGCGCCGACTTCACCTCCTGCGCGAACCGGCGCCGGAACTCGGGATCGTCACCGAACTCGGAACGGATCACCTTGATGGCGACCGCCCGTCCGCCGGGCGTGTACGAGAGGTACACCTTGCCCATGCCGCCGGCACCGAGCCTGGCGGCCAGGCGGTAGCCCGCGACCGTGGTCGGGTCGTCCCCGGCCAGCGGCTGGAAAATCCGCGATGCGACGTCATGGCCGGGCTGCTGACCGCTCATCAACTCATGTCTCCCACACAGAACCCCGTTGTCGTCCGGCACCCTATCCAAACCGGTGCCGTCCGTGCCCGTCCCGTCCGGATCGGCGGTGGGCCCGGGTTCGGTCGCCGCGCGGCGGCCTCACTCCTTCCCGGTCCCGGCTCTCCCCCCGCCTTCGGTCGGGGGACCGGTACGGGCACCGGAACCGGGCTTCTCCGCTCCGTGCGCGTCACGGAGCGCCGTGCGGACCGACCAGATCACCGACACCAGCGGCACCGCGACGACCGCGCCCACGATGCCCGCCGCGATCGTCCCCGCGATCACCGAGATCGCCACCACCAGGGGGTGCAGTCGCACCGCCCAGCTCATGACGAGCGGGTGCAGCAGATGCCCCTCGATCTGACCGATGATCACGATCAGGCCGACCACGATCGCCGCCACCACCGGGCCCTTCGCCGCGAGCGCGACGACCGCCGCGACCGCGAGCGCGACCGGCGAGCCGATCAGGGGGACGAAGGCCGCCATGAACTCCAGCAGCGCGAGCGGGACCGCCAGAGGAACCCCGAGAAGCCAGAGCGCGAGACCGACGAGGATCGCGTTCACCGCCGCCACCAGCACGATTCCGTGGGTGTAGCCGGTGAAGGTGCGCCAGGCGGCGCGGCCGCCGATCGCGACCCGGCCCCGCACCGACCGCGGCAACTGCGTCTGGAGCCAGCTCCACTGACGGTCTCCCGAGTGGATGAAGAACACCGAGCAGAACAGCGCCAGGGCGAGTGTGGTGAACACGGCCACCAGATGATGCGCCCCGCTCAGCGCCCTGCTGATCAGGGTCGAGCGGTGGCTCGACAGATACTGCTCGATCCTGGTCTGCACGTTCGACAGGGCGTCCGGGTTCAGCCGGAACGGCGGCCGCTCCAGCCAGGACTCGATCCTCTCGACACCGTCCCGGAACTCACGCACCAGCGTCGTCCGCTCGCCCTCCACCGCCTCGCCGACCAGCGCGAGGACGCCGAGGACGAGCGCGATGCTGCCGAGGAGGGTGAGGGCGACCGCCAGCGGACGGGGCAGCCCCCGGGCGACCAGATCCGCGACCGGGCGCAACAAGGCGGTGATCACCAGCCCGAGGAACACCGCCACCCCGATCTCGTGGAAGCGCCCGAGCAGCGCGAAGAGGCTGTACACCGCCCCTCCGACGACGAGCAGCCGCCAGGCGTAGGCGGCGGCGGTGCGGAGGAACGGGGCCACCGTCGGTGGGGTGCCTTGCTGCATGGCAGACGACGTACCACCGGGAAGGCGGCGGACCACGCCGGAGCCCCGACATTCGCCCGACTTCGGGGCCTCAGGGGTCCGGACGGGCGAATACGGGGAGAACCCCCGGCCCCGGACGGTGTCGTCACGACGCCCGTCGGCCCGTGCCGGAGAGTATCGGTGGATGGGCATCGTCCTGCCGGTCGTGTTCGCGGCGTTCGCCGCGTTCAGCAATGCGCTCGCCACGGTGCTCCAACGTCGTGCCGCGCTCACCGTCCCCCAGTCCGACTCCTTCCGGCCCGGGCTGATCCTCGATCTGCTGCGACGCCCGCTGTGGCTGGCCGGCATCCTCGCGGTGATCGCGGCAGGGGTCGGGCAGGCGGCGGCGCTGGCGACCGGCCCGCTGTCGCTCGTACAGCCGCTGTTCGTGCTCGAACTGCCGCTCGCGCTGCTGATCGCCTCGCTCATGACACGGGAACGGCTGCCCAGGGCCCTCTGGCCGGCCGTGGCGGGGGTGGTGGTGGGGCTCGCGGTCGCGCTCGTGGCCGCCTCGCCCAGCGGGAACCGTACGCATGTGGAGCTGGAACGCTGGATCCCGGCGCTCGCGGTGAGCTGCGCCGCCGTGCTGGCGCTCGCGGCGACCGGCCTGCGCAAGCCGCCCGGCCGCGCCCGCGCCGCCTGCCTGGGCGCCGCCACCGCGATCTGCTACGCGCTGACCGCGGCCCTGATGAAGGCGGCCATGCACATCCTCGACGACGGCGGCGTCGGAGCGTTCCTCACGACCTGGCAGACGTACGCCTTCTGCCTGACCGGGATCGCCGCCCTGCTGCTGCTCGAACACGCCATGCAGGGCGGGCCGCTGGTCGCCTCGCAACCGGCGCTGACCCTGGGGGACGCCACGGTGAGTCTCATGCTGGGAGTGCTGCTCTACGAGGAGCACGTGCGGGGCGGGTGGTGGCTCCTGCCGGAGATGATCGGCATCGGCCTGATCGTCTTCGGAGTCTTCGCGCTGGCGCGGGGCGGGGTGAGCACGTCGTGACGACGACCGCCTCGCGCCGCGGGATCCGCCCCGGCTACAAGTCGGCGGCGGCGGTCTTCGCCATCGGCATGGCCGGCACGACGCTGCCCACGCCGCTGTACGGGCTCTACCGCGAGGAGATCGGCTTCTCCGAGCTGATGGTGACGGTGATCTTCGCCAGCTACGCGGTGGGCGTGATCGCCACCCTGCTGCTGGTCGGCAACTACTCGGACGAGGCGGGGCGCCGCCCCGTCCTGTTCTGCGCGCTGGGCCTGGCGGCGGCCAGCGCGGCGTGCTTCCTCCTGGAGGGCGGCCTGCCGTTCCTCTTCGCCGGCCGACTGCTCTCGGGCTTCTCCGCCGGGCTGCTGAGCGGGGCGGGCACGGTCACCGTGCTGGAGCTGGCGAGTCCGGAACGGAGATCGCGCGCGGGCTTCGCCGCGACCGCCGCGAACATGGGCGGCCTCGGCTGCGGCCCGCTGCTGTCGGGACTGCTGGCCGAGTACGCGCCGATGCCGCTGACGCTGCCGTTCCTGACCCACCTCGGGCTGGTGTGCGTGGCCTGCGTCATCGTCCTGCTGCTGCCGGAGACGGTCCCCCGACCCCGGCTGTGGACCCGGCCCCGGCCGCCGGGCCTGTACGTGCCGCCCCAGGTACGCGGCGTATTCGCCCCCTCGGCGCTCGCGGCCTTCGCCGGCTTCGCGCTCCTCGGCCTGTTCACCGCGGTGGCACCGAGCTTCGTCGCCCAGACCCTCGACATCACCAACCTCGCCGTCTCCGGACTCGTGGTCTTCTCGGTCTTCCTCGCCTCGACGGTGGGCCAGTCGCTGACCGGAAGGCTGCCGGAGCGTGCCGCGCTGCCGCTGGGCTGCCTCGTCCTGGTCGTCGGCCTCCTGCTCGTCGGCGCCTCCCTCTGGGCCCAGGCCCTGCCGCTCCTGGTGGCCGGCGCCTTCTGCGGCGGGTTGGGCCAGGGCCTCTCCTTCCGGGCCGCCCTCACCGCCGTGAGCGACGCCGCACCCCCCGCGCACCGGGCGGCGACCGTCTCGTCGTTCTTCGTCGTCGCCTACACCGGCATCTCCCTGCCGGTGGTGGGCGTGGGGGCGTTGACGATGTGGCTGGGGCTGGACGCCGCCGGGCTGATCTTCACGGGCTGCGTCACGGTGCTCGCCGCGACGACCGGCGTCCACCTGGCGCGACGGAAGGCGTGATGCCGCGGTCAGGGCAGGTCGACATGGACGTTCGTCGACTTCACCCGCGCCGTGACGGTGACCCCGACGTCGAGGGCGAGCTCCTCGACGGACTCGCGCGTCACGAGCGAGACCAGCCGGTGAGGACCGGACTGGATCTCCACGAGGGCGGCCACGTCGTCGACCCGGACCGAGGTCACGATCCCCACGAACGAGTTGCGCACGGACGTGGAGACCTCGTCGTCCGCCACCGCGTACATCCCGGAGCCCCGCTCCTCGGCGAAGGCCGCCAGGCCAACCCCGTCGATCACGCGGTTGCCCGCGCCGTCCCGGTCCACACGCAGCCGTCCACCGTCGGCCCATCGGCGAACGGTCTCCGAACTGACTCCGAGCAGCTGCGCTGCCTGCCCAATGCTGTACGACGGCACGGAGGGAACTCTAGGCCACCGCCTCGCGGCCGACAGCCGCACCTCTCCGTCGACGAGCCACGCCGGGAGCGGGTCCCTTCACGGACCCTCGGTGTCCAGGCGCTCCGCCGACTCGAGCAGGTACGCGGGCAGCTTCGCGCGGGCGTCCAGGACCTCGATGCCGATGAGGCGCCCCGCCTCGTCGAAGTCGAGGTTGATCATGCCGTCGACCTTCACCGGATCGCAGGGGTACATGGACGTCACCCGGGGGTGCGACCCGGGGGTGGTGAGGTACAGATAGGCGGCGTTCGCCACCGCGTCGTAGGTGACTTCGAGGTCGGCCACGAGCCGGCGCGCTCCTTCGGTGGGTGGCAGCGGGTCCGGCCGACGTCGTGACGACGCGGGTGACGCGCGGGTGCCGCGCCAGCCTAGGGGTGTCTCGTCGGTCGGGCCGACGCGGTCCCTCGATCGCACCAACCGGGACGTCACCGGAGTGCCCGAACCACCCTGTTCGTGAAGGATGTGGGCAATGACGAACGCGGACACGAGCACGGATTCGCCCGCGGGCGGAAACCCACCCGTCGCCAAACTGACCCTCCTGACCCTGACCGCGATGGTCGTCGGGTCCATGGTCGGCGCCGGGGTGTTCTCGCTGCCGAGGCGGTTCGCACAGGAGACCGGGGTCGCGGGGGCGCTGATCGCCTGGGCGATCGCCGGTGTCGGCATGCTGATGCTCGCCTTCGTCTTCCAGACGCTCGCGGTGCGCCGGCCCGACCTGGACGCGGGCGTCTACGCGTACGCGAAGGCGGGCTTCGGCGAGTACCTGGGCTTCTTCTCGGCCTTCGGGTACTGGGCCAGCGCGTGCGTCGGGAACGTGACCTACTGGGTCCTCATCATGTCGACGATCGGCGCGATCGCCCCCGCGCTGGGCGACGGTGACACCGCACTCGCGATCGTCCTCTCCTCCGCCGGTCTGTGGGCCTTCTTCCTCCTCATCCGACGGGGAGTGAAGGAGGCGACCGCGATCAACCGGATCGTGACCGTCGCCAAGCTCGTGCCCATCATCGTCTTCGTCATCCTGGCGCTGGTCTACTTCGAACCGTCCGTGTTCGCGGACAACTTCGCCGGCGCCGACTACGCGGGCTCCCTGTTCAACCAGGTCCGGGGGACGATGCTGGCCACCGTCTTCGTCTTCCTCGGCGTCGAGGGCGCCAGCGTCTACTCCCGGCACGCCAAGCGCCGGGAGGACGTCGGGCGGGCGACCGTCCTCGGCTTCCTCAGCGTCTTCGCGATCTTCGCCTCGGTCACCATCGTGTCGTACGGAATCCTTCCGATGAGCGAGATCGCGGAGCTGCGCCAGCCGTCGATGGCGGGCGTCCTGGAGGCCGCCGTCGGCACCTGGGGCAAGGTCTTCGTCAGCGTCGGCCTCATCGTCTCCGTGCTCGGCGCCTATCTCGCCTGGACCCTGATGGCCGCCGAGGTGCTCTTCGTCGCGGCCAAGGACAAGGACATGCCCCGATTCCTCGGGCGCTCCGTGGGCGACGACGTACCCGCGCCCGCGCTGCTGATGACGACCTCGCTCAGCCAGGTCGTGCTCGTCGTCACCGCCTTCTCCGACGACGCCTTCAACTTCGCCCTCGATCTGACCAGCGCGCTCAGCCTCATCCCGTTCCTGCTGGCGGCCGCGTTCGCCGTGAAGATCGCCCTGCCGTCACAGCGGGAGAAGGGCGCGGGGCGCGGCACCACGAGGGAACTCGTCGTGGCCTGCGTGGCCACGGCCTACACGGCCTTCCTCCTCTTCGCGGCCGGCCTCAAGTTCGTCCTCGTCTCCCTCATCATCTACGCGCCGGCCACGTTCCTGTTCGTCAAGGCCCGTCGCGAACAGAACCGGCGCCCGTTCTCCCCGCCAGAGGCCCTCCTCTGCGCGGTCTCCGTCGTCGGCGCCGGCATCGGCATCGCCGCGCTCGCCGCCGGCTGGATCGAGCTCTGACCGGTCGAGCCACCCCCGTACCCGCACCCGCAGCTCCCTCCGGAAAGGCGCACGACCATGACGGGCAACGACAGCACCCCCTCCCCGCGCAGCCTCGGCGTCCACTCCGAGGTGGGAAGGCTCCGCAAGGTCCTGGTCTGCTCGCCCGGGCTCGCCCACCGCCGGCTCACCCCCACCAACGCCGACGATCTGCTCTTCGACGACGTGATGTGGGTCGAGAACGCCCAGCGCGACCACGCCGACTTCGTCAACAAGCTGACCCAGCGCGGCGTCGAGGTCGTGGAGCTGCACCAGCTGCTCACCGAGACCATGGCGATCCCCGAAGCCCGGGCCTGGCTGCTGGACCGGAAGATCATCGCCAACGAGGTCGGTCTCGGCCTGCTCGACGACACCCGCGCCTTCCTCGACTCCGTCGCCCCGCGCACGCTCGCCGAGTACCTCGTGGGGGGTCTGTCGACCACCGACCTGCCCGACGAGTTCCGCTCCGGGTACGTCGCCCTCGCCCGCGAGGCGACCGGGGTACGCGAGTACCTGATGCCGCCGCTGCCCAACACCCTCTACACCCGTGACACCACCTGCTGGCTGTACGGCGGTGTCACGCTGAACCCGCTGTACTGGCCGGCGCGCCACGGCGAGACCCTTCTGATGAAGGCCGTCTACACCTTCCACCCCGACTTCAAGGACGCCACCGTCTGGTGGGGAGACCCCGAACAGGACTGGGGCCAGGCCACCTTCGAGGGCGGCGACATCATGCCCGTCGGCAACGGCGTCGTGCTCATGGGCATGAGCGAACGCACCTCACGCCAGGCCATCACCCAGGTCGCCGCCGCCCTCTTCGCCCAGGGCGCCGCCACCCAGGTCGTCGTCGCCGGGATGCCGAAGCTGCGCTCGGCGATGCACCTCGACACCGTGTTCACCTTCGCCGACCGGGACATCGTCACCCTCCACCCGAAGATCATGGACGCGGTCCACACCTTCTCCCTGCGGCCCGGCGACAGCGCCCCGGGAGTCGAGGTCACCGACGAGGGCACCACCCCGTTCGTCGAGGTCGTCGCCGAGGCCCTCGGCCTGCCCGGGCTCCGGGTGATCGAGACGGGCGGCGACGTGTACGCCTCCGAACGGCAGCAGTGGGACAGCGGCAACAACGCCGTCGCCCTCGAACCCGGCGTCGTGTTCACCTACGACCGCAACACCCAGACCAACACACTGTTGCGCAAGGCGGGCGTCGAGGTCATCACGATCGTCGGCGCGGAACTCGGCCGGGGACGCGGCGGCGGCCACTGCATGACCTGCCCCCTGATCCGCGACGCCGTCGACTTCTGACCCGCCGGGCCCCCGCGCGGACGAGCCGACCGTACGGGTCAGCGCAGCTGACGGCGGACGAGTTCGTGGAAGAGGCCGTCCGTGTCGGCGAGCAGTTCGGCGGGTGTGCCCTGCTGGACGATCCGGCCGTCCGCCATGGCGATCACGCGGTCGGCGTCCATGATCGTGGACAGCCGGTGGGCGATGACGACGCGCGTCGCGTTCAGCGCGCGCGTGGACTCGATCACCACGCGCTGGGCCTCGTTGTCCAGCGCGCTGGTCGCCTCGTCGAAGAAGAGGAGGCGGGGCCTGCGGATGAGGGCCTGGGCGATCATGAGCCGCTGGCGCTGACCGCCCGAGATGGTGCCCCCGCCGTCGGACAGCATGGTGTGCATCCCCATCGGCATGGCCTTGATGTCCTCGGCCAGACCCGCCATCGTGGCCGCCGCCCACACGTCCTCGAGCGGGAACGGCTCCGTGCCGCAGATGCAGTCGAGGATCGAGCCCGAGAAGGGCTGGGCGTTCTGCAGGACGACTCCGCACTGGCGGCGCACGGCGGCCTGGTCGAGCGCCGCCAGGTCCTGGCCGTCGTAGCGCACACTGCCGGACATCGGCTTGTCGAAGCCGATGAGGAGCCGCAGGAGCGTCGACTTGCCGCAGCCGCTGGCACCGACGACGGCCACGAACTCGCCGGGCCGGATCCGGAAACCGACGTCGTCGAGGACGAGCGGTCCGTCGTCGGAGTACCGGTACGAGAGGTTCTGGGCCTCGATGGCGCCGCTGAGCTCGCCCGGCGGGGTGCTGGAGCCACGCACCTCGGGCGTCTCCCGGAAGACCGGCTTCACCTGCTCGAACATCGGCTGCACGGCGGCGGCCGACAGGAGCGCGCCGGTCAGCTGGGTGACCGAGGACAGCATCATCGTCACGGCCGTGCTGAAGGTGAGGAATTCGCTCGCGGACATGGAGCCCCGGGCCGGTCCCGCCAGCAGCATGAACATCACGAGGGTGCACAGCGGCAGACAGACCGCGTTCAGGACGGCGACCACGTTCTTGAGCCGGCCGACCTTCTGCTGAAGCTCACGCGTACGGGCGAACTCGTCGGCCCACGCCGCGTAGGCGAAGCTCTCGGCCGCGGCGACGCGCAGCTTCGGCAGCCCCCGCAGGGTCTGGAACGCCTGGTTGTTGAGCTTGTTGCCGATCCTGATCAGCTGCCGCTGATAGCGCAGCTGCCACAGCCCGAGGCCCAGGAAGACGGCCGCGATGACGAGCAGCATGGCGAGCGCGGCCAGCGCGAGCGGCACGCTGTAGACGAGCAGCAGCACCAGGTTCATCGTGCCGACGGTGCCCGCCTGGACGACGACGGGGCCGATTCCGGACAGCACCCGGCGGATGGTGCTGATGCCCATGGCCGCACTGGCCAGTTCACCGGTGGAACGGCCCGCGAAGAACCTCGTCGGCAGCCGCAGCAGCCGGTCCCAGACCGCGGGCTGCAAGGTGGCCTCGATCCGGCCCTCCACCCGCAGGATGGAGACGTTCTGCATCAGCATGAACGCGGCCGACACCACGCTCGTCGCGAGGATCGCCAGGGCGGTCTGCACGATGAGGCCGGTCTCGGCGTTGGGCACGTACTCGCCGAGCACCTTGCCCGTGGCGACGGGGACGAGCGCACCCAGACCGACCGCGACCAGCCCGCCCAGCAGAAGACCCCGGAGTTCCGCGCGCGTGCCCCGGACGCTGAAGCGCAACAGGGACGGCAGGCCCAGCGGCCGGTCGGGCAGGGGCCGGTAGAGCATGACCGCGCGCGCCTCGAAGTACTCCTCGTTGTCCCTGCCGATGCGCTCGCGCTCGCCGGTGGCCGGGTCCACGGCCTCGTACCGGCCCCGCCGCCAGAGCAGGGCGACCGGGGTCGCGTCCTCCTCGCGGTAGCCGACGAGCGGTCCGCCGTACTCCCGCCACCACGTGCCGCCGAGCTTGATGACACGGGTGCGGATCCGTGACGCGAGCGCGATGCGCTCGACCGGGTCGAGACGGGCGGAGGCGGCGCCCGCCTCGGTCGGTTCGGAGAGGGTGATGCGCGCCTCGTCGGCGACCAGCCGGCACACGGCGTAGGTCGCGTCGTCGCCTGCGCGGCCGCGCGCCCCCTTGCCGGAGGCGCCGGAGCGGCCGATGGAGTCGAGGAGAGCCCGGTCCGCCTGCGTACGGGCCGCCTCGCCGGCCTCGATGCCGGCCGCCGTGCGGTCCTCGTGGGCGCGTTCGAGCTGCTCGATCCAGGTGTCCAGGGCGTACAGCAGCCGGTACTGCTGGTCGACCATGCCGTGCCACATCGCCTGGTCGACCAGCAGGGTGCCGGCGGAGTCGTCGCCGTATCCTCCGCCCCCGCCGTAGCCCTCGTACGCGGCGCCGTACTGCACGCTGCCGGGGACGATCTGCATCCACAGGATGTCGTCGTCCGCACCGCCCGGGCCGGTCGTCGTGGCGGGGCCGCCCAGCGGCGCCTGGTACAGCACGCGCAGACCACGGCCGATACCGAGCGCGAACCCATGCTCCAGCGGGCTCAACCGGGGTTCGACGGCGCCGTACGGCGTCTGCTCGCCGGACCACGGATGCGTCGCCCACTGGCCGGCGGGGAACGACAGCTCCCGCAGCTCGACACGGCGCAGCAGGCAGCCTTGCAGCGGGCGGCCGATCAGGGTGTGCTCGGGCCCCTCGACCGGGCCGAGCAGCAGCGTCCCCGCCCCGAGCCGGCCCAGGAAGTGCCAGGGGCCGAGCTGGGCGCTGTCGACGGCGAACAGGTCCATGGCGCCGTCGACGACCAGCCACAGCACGTGCGGGCCTTCGAGCGGGACGCTGCGCGCCCCGGTGCAGTCGACGGCGGAACCGAGCCCGCCGAGCGCCGCGACGACGGGGTCGTGGACGCCTTGGGGGTGCGGGACGCCTCCGGCCGCCGGGTGTCCGGCGATGGCCGCCGAGTCGTGGCCGGCGACCGTCGCGCCGTGGCCCTGGACCGCGTGCGGGTCGGGGACCGTGGGCTGGTGAGGGAACGTCACCTCAGTGCTCCTTGACCAGGTCGGCGTACGGGCCCCCCGCCGCGACCAGATGCTCGTGCCGGCCGCGCTCGACCACCGTGCCCCGGTCGAGCACGACGATCTCGTCGCTGTCGCGCACCGTGCTCAGCCGGTGGGCGATGACCACACAGGCGCAGCCGCGCCGCCGCAGGTTGTCGATGATGAGCTGCTCCGTCGCGGCGTCGAGGGCGCTGGTCACCTCGTCGAGGACCATGACGCTGGGCCGGCGCACGAGGGCCCTGGCGATCTCCAGTCGCTGGCGCTGGCCTCCGGAGAAGTTCCTGCCGTCCTGCTCCACGCGGCTGTGGATGCCGCCGGGACGCCGGGCGACCACGTCGTACACGGCGGCGTCCTCCAGGGCCGCGGCCACGGCCTCGTCCGGGACCGAGGGGTCCCACAGGGCGACGTTGTCGCGGACGGTGCCCTCGAAGAGGAAGACGTCCTGGTCGACGAAGGAGACGGAGGCGGCCAGCGCGCTGCGCGGGATGTCCTCCAGACGCATCCCGTCGATGCGGATGGCGCCCTCCCAGGGGGCGTAGAGGCCGGAGATCAGCCGGGAGACCGTGGACTTGCCGCTGCCGGAGCCGCCGACCAGCGCGACCTGCTGACCGGGACCGACCGAGAGCGAGAATCCCTTCAGCAGCGGGGCGTCCAGCGGGCTGTAGCCGAAGGTGATGTCGTCCAGCTCCACATGCCCCTTGAGCCGGCGGGTGCGGGCGGCCGGTTCGCGCCGCGTGTAGAGCGGGTCGACGGGGAAGTTCTCCACGTCCTTGAGGCGGGCGACGTCGGCGGCGAAGTCCTGGATCCGGCCCGCCACGCCGTTGAGCCGCGTGATCGGCGCGGTGAAGCTGGTCACCAGCGCCTGGAAGGCCACGAGCAGCCCCACGGAGAGATGGCCCTCCACCGCGCGCAGGCCGCCGATCATCAGGATCAGGGCGCTGTTGAGCGCGGCGAGGGTCGGTGCGACGACCGCCAGCCACGCGCTGGGCATCCCGAGCCGCTGCTGGACGTCGAGCGTGATCGCGTGCTGTCCGGCCCAGCGGCGGAAGAAGCCGTTCTCCCCACCGGTGGCCTTCATCGTCTCGATGAGCTGAAGACCGCTGTACGAGGTGTTGGTCAGCCGGGCGCTCTCGGCGCGCAGCTTCTGGGTGTCGGTGGCCCGCAGATGGAGGACGATCCGCATGGCGACCACATTGAGCAGGGCGATCAGCACGCCGACGACCGTGAGCTGCGGGTCGTACGTCCACAGCAGCACCGCGTAGAGCAGCACGACGACGGCGTCGACGCCCGCCGCGGCCAGGTCGCGGGCGAGGGTCTCGGCCACCGCGTCGTTGGACTGCAGGCGCTGGACCAGGTCGGCGGGGTTGCGCTGCGAGTAGAAGCTGATGGGCAGCCTGAGCAGGTGCCGGAGGAAGCGGGCACTGCCCAGGGTGGAGGAGATGATCCTGCCGCGCAGCAGATTGGCCTGCTGCACGGCGGTGAGCGTCGCGGTGAGGACGAGAGTGGTCGCCATCGCCGCGAAGAGGACACCCAGCAGGGAGGTCTGGCTCCCGATGAGGAACATGTCGATGTACGTACGGCTCAGCGCGGGCACCCACGCGCCGACGAACACCAGCAGCAGACTGGAGACGACGGCGGCGGTCATCGTGCCCGCGGTGCCGCGCAGGCGGGCGGGCATGGCGCTCATGACCCCCGGCTTGCGCCCGCCGCGGCGGAAGCCGGCGCCGGGCTCGAAGGTGAGCACGATGCCGGTGAAACTGGTGTCGAACTCGTCCATGGGGACGAACCGGCGGCCCTTGCCGGGGTCGTTGACGTACACGCCCCTGCGGCCGAAGCGCCGGCCCATGCCGTCGTAGACGACGTAGTGGTTGAACTCCCAGAAGAGGATGGCCGGGGCGGCGACCTCGGCCAGCGCGGCCAGGTCCATCTGCATCCCCTTGGCCTGGAGACCGTAACCACGGGCCGCCTTCAGGAGGTTGCTCGCCCGGGAGCCGTCGCGGGAGACACCGCAGGCGATGCGCAGCTCCTCCAGCGGCACGAAGCGGCCGAAGTGCCCGAGCACCATGGCGAGGGCGGCGGCGCCGCACTCCACGGCCTCCATCTGGAGCACCGTGGGGGTGCGGACGGTGCGGGGCCTCCTGCCCTTGGGGGCGGGGCGGCGACGGCGCTCGGCCGGCGGAAGGCGACGGGCCGAGCGCGAACGCGAGTGTGCCCGGGTACCGGGGGACTCCTGGGACTTCCCGCGGGCGCTCACGGCAGCAGCCAGTCGACGGGGCGCTGCTCGGAGAGATGGACGGCGCCGGTGACCGGCGTACCGGAGTCGACGGGGTTCGGCGGGCCGTCCGCGGAGGACCAGGCGTAGCCGGACCTGGTGGCGGTGGAGCGCTCCAGCGTCACCAGCACCGCGATCGGGTTGCCCTGCCGGGAGAACTGGGCGGCGAGCCCGCTGTCGCCGAGGAAGTTGCCGATCTGCGCCTGCGTCTGGGGCGCGCGGCCCACCGCCTTCACACGGCCGCGCAGCACGCCGAACCGGCTTCGGGGGGCGGACTGGACGCTCAGGTCGACCTGGGCGCCGACCCGGACCGTCGACGCGCTGTCGCCGGTCATGTAGAGCATCGCGACCAGCGGGTCGTCGGCACGCGTCACCCGCTCCACGGTCGCCACGTCCGCGCCGGTCGTCACGACCGAACCCATCCTGGCGAAGAGCGTGGTCACCCGGCCGTCGGCCACGGCGCGCACGGGACGGTCCCCCTGCTCCGTACGGACGGTGAGGAGCGCCGTCCCGGTGGACACGGACGTGCCCTCCTCGACGAGGACGTCGGTCACCTGCCCGGCCACCGGGCTCTGCAGCAGGTAACTGCCCTCCGCGCGGGTGAGGATGCCCGGCGCGCTCTGCTTCGACGACACCGTGCCGGTGAGCGCCCAGAAGCTCGCGATCGCCATGACGACGACCGTGACGACCAGCACGAGGCGGCCCGGCGGGCGCGCGAAGCGTACGGGGACGTCGAGTTCTTCGGGCGATTGCAGCTTGGAAAGTGCCTTTTGGCGGAACTCCACGGACTATTCCTTCAACTGCATGTGTTTCGGTTCGGCACGGGAGAGGCCATGAACCCCGGAACCTGGCAGGTTCCGGGGTTCATGGCGATATTCCGCTCAGAGACCGGCGAGACCGGTGACGGCGGAGGTGTTCACCGAAAGGCCGGTGACGTTGGCGGCCAGGCCGGGGACGCCGCCGACGAGGCCCTCGACACCCTGGACCGTCTGGAGGGAGGTGACGGCGCCGAGGACGTTGGTGACGTCGCTGGTCGCAGCGCCGGCGACACCGCCGGAGATGCTGACGAGACCGCCGGAGACGGCGTCCAGCTCGGTGTCGGCGATCTCGCGGGTCTCAAGGTCGTTACGCATGATGCGCACCCTTCGTTTGTTGGGGGGAATCCATTCCTGCGGCCATTCAGCAGGCCGAAACTCGGCCGCACTTCCGACTGACGCAGCGCGGTGATCCAAGCACGCGAACGGGCTACCCGGCCAATTCTGTTGACGTCCTCACGTACGTGGTTGTGTACCTCGGACAGCAGCCGTGCAGCTAATTTCACGGAACGGTGACACCTTCTTCGCAGGAACGAGTAACAGATATCGGCACCCCTTCGTACGCGGGGTAGGAAAGGGACAGAGCCGTACCACCCGGGCGGGATTCGCCCGTCGGGTCGGGGAGCAATCAAGGGGGCGCGTCCAGGTCACGCGCACGATGTGCAGGTTTCCGGCAGGTGCGATGACCCGATGGAGAGGCCGCGCCCCCGAGCCACCCGACCGGCGCTTCCGCCCTACCCGATGTCGACGACGCGGGCCCAGTCGGGCGGTGAGTCGGGGACGTACTCCGGATCGTCCTCGTCCCACGAGCGGTTCGCGGACCCCCTCGCGAAGAGCCCCACCACCGTCCGGCACGCCGGCCGGGTCTCCGGCCACGGCGTCTGACCGTCGGTCAGGACCACGACCACATCGGGCGCGGGCCGGGCCTTGAGCGCCCTGGCGAAGCCCGTGCGCAGGTCCGTGCCCCCACCCCCCGTCAGGGGGATCCCCTCGGCGCGGCACAGCGGGTGCACGAACGGGGCGGACGCGTCGCACGGCAGCACGCCGACCAGGTCCCGACGCCCGCCCACGGCACGGGAGATGGCGGCGACCTCGAGGAGCGCGCTGCCGAGCTCGGCGTCGCTGACGGAGGCGGACGTGTCGATGACCACGGACACCCGGGGCGGCATCCGCCGCAGACTCGGCAGCACCACGCCCGGCAGCCCCGCCGACCGCCGGGCCGGACGGCCGTACGTGTAGTCCTCGCCGGCGCCGGACGCGGACGCCGCCGAGCGGATCGCCGCTCCCAGCAGGTCCCGCCACGGCTGCGGAGGATGGAACGCCTCCTCCGCCCACCGCCGCCACGACTTCGAGGCGCTTCCGGGGCGGCCGTTGATGCCCTGGGCCACCCGGAACCGCACCGCGTCCCGCTCCTGCGCACTGAGCCCGTGCGCACCGTCGGGTCCGAGGTCCCATTCCCTGTCGAGCCCGTCGGCGCCGCTGCCGCAGTCCAGCCAGACATGCGTCAGGGTGCCCGCTCCGAGGGAGAACCGCCCCAGATAGTCCTCCATGAGCTGCCCGGCATCGAGTCCCAACATCTGCGGTGTGACGGCGCCTTCGGGCCGCAGCAGACCGTCGCCGAACGCGTCGTCGTTGATCTCGCAGTCCGCGGCGATGTTCATCCGCAACCGCTCCCCGGGCCCCGTCAGTCCCTGTTCCCGCGCGACCCGGTCACCGCGTCCGTGGTGGTCGCGCAGCAGGTGCGAGACCTCGTGCACCCACACCCCGGCCAGTTCCTCCAGCGGGGTCCGGTCGACGAACGACGGTGAGACGTAGCACCGCCAGTGCCGGTCGACGGCCATCGTCGGCACCCGGGTCGACTCCACGGTGTGCAGGGCGAACAGCGCCGTCGCCAGGTACGGCCGCACCCGCGCGGCGTGGAGCCGGGCGGCGAAGAGCTTCTCGCGGTCCAGGACCGGCTCCGTCCCCGACGCGGTCGCGCTCAACGGGCCGCCCCCCTGGCCGGAGTGGCGCGGGCCCCCGCCCGGTCGGCGCGGCGGGACAGGGACACCGCTCCCGCCAGTCGTTCGATCGACTCCGGTACGTCCCACTCCTCCTGGCGCAGCGAGGCGAGCGTGGTCGCGGGAACGACCACGAGATCAGGGGCCCCGGTCTCCATCGCCCGCACCAGGAGGGCCCACGCCGCGTCCCAGCGGGACTTCTCCGGCCGTCCGCGGACGGCCGCGACGACGCCGTCGAGCACCGCCTGGCGCAGATCACCGCGCTCGGGCAGGACGGCGCTCCCGGGGTCGGCGAGCAGGGTCTCGGGATCAGGGAGGTCCAGCCGGTCCAGGCTCGCGAGCAGTTCGAGGCCGGGGCCGTCGCCGACGGCTCCCCTGACCAGCAGGGAGAGCACGTCCCGGGAGGACCCGGCCGTGGTCGCGAAGGCGATCAGGCGCAGGGTCGCTTCCCAGCTGCGCGGCGAAGGCCAGGGGCCTCCCCTGCGGGCCTCGCCGCTGGGGAGCTGGTGGACGAGCTTGGGGCGGGCGGCGAGCAGCGCGCACACCGCGCGGCGGGCGAAGTCCACGGCCTCCGGCATCCTCGCCGCGTCGAGCCGGGGCAGGGTCGCCCGGGGCCAGGTGCCCCCGAGACCGCGGACGACGACCTCGTGGTCGTAGACCCACTGGAGGTGGACGAAGCGGTTGGCCAGCGGCGGACTCAGCTCCCAGCCGTCGGCCGCCGAGGACCGCGGGTTGGCGGCGGCCACGATCCGTACGCCGGACGGCAGTCGCAGGGAGCCGATCCGCCGTTCGAGGACGAGGCGGAGCAGGGCGGCCTGCACGGCCGGCGGGGCGGTGGACAGCTCGTCGAGGAACAACAGCCCGCGGCCGGCCCGTACGAGCCGTACGGCCCAGTCCGGCGGGGCCATCGGGACACCCTGCTCGGCCGGATCGTCGCCGACGACCGGCAGGCCGGCGAAGTCCGACGGCTCGTGCACGCTGGCGATGACGGTGGTCAGCGGCAGGTCCAAGGTGTCGGCGAGCTGGGTCAGTGCCGCGGTCTTGCCGATCCCCGGCTCGCCCCACAGGAGCACCGGCAGGTCGGCGGCGACGGCCAGGGTCAGGGCCTCCAGCTGGGGGTCGGGGCGGGGTTCGGTGGTGGTGTCGCGCAGAAGGGCCGACAGTTCGTCGGCGACATCGAGTGGGGACGGGGCGTACAAGGACATGGGTGATCACCTCGGGGCTCGTCGTGAGGAAAGGGGGTGTGACCCGGGAGCGGAGCCGCCGGGTCAGGGGCGGGTGGCGTGCCGCGGGCGCGCGCGGTGGCCGGGGTGGCGGCTGGGACCCGGTCGCATGCGACCCGGCCCCGGGCCGATCAGGCCGGCCCGGAACAGGCCGTAGGTCAGGCGACGTCGGGCCGCCGCCTCCAGCTCGTCCCGCAGCGCGCCGTCGCGCAGCAGGGCGTCGGGGCCCAGCAGGCCCTCGACCACGGCCAGCGCGCCGGCGATGTCGCCGTGGTGCAGGCGGTCGCGGACACCGTCGAGACAGTCCGGACGACGGTGCGCCCGGTCGATGGCCTGGAGGCAGGGGAGCGGGGTGCCGGACAGCGCGGCCAGCAACTCCTCCCGGCGGATCTCGGCCGGGTCGTGGTCGAGCGGGGACAGCACCCCGTCGACCAGGCCGATCCGGTGGCGCGCACCCCGGCACTCGACGAGGTGCGGCTGCGTCCGGTCCGGCGGCCGCCGCGAAGCGGCCGGGGGGAGACCCGGTACGAGGACCGGGGCGACCAGCGGGTGCAGCCGGCCGGCCTCGATCAGCCCGCCGCGGAGCAGTTCCAGATCGGGCAGTGCCCAGGTCGCGGCGTCGGGCAGGAGCGGCAGCGCGGAGACGTCCCGGTCCGCGGGCGCCTCGGCGATCCGCGTCGTGGGCGGTCCGGTTCCGTCCCGATCGGCCGGCAGCTCAAGGAGCAGCCGTTGTCCGGCCCCGGCACGCACCCTGACCGTGCCGGCCGACCGCCCCTCGGAGCGGAGCAGGATCCGCGCCTCCTCCGCCCAGCGGTCGACGGCGGGTCGAAGCTCCCGCCCCACCGTCCCCGGTGCGTCCGGGACCGTCGGGGGAGGGCCGTCGTCGGGCGACCGCGTCGCCCCGGACCGGAGCCCGAGCTCCCGCGTCCTGCGCGCGTCCCACAGGTGGCGATGCAGGTCGAGACGGAACCGGCGACTCGGACGAGGGTGCGGATGGCGGCGGGCGCTCGGCTCGGCGAGCGAGCCGTCCCACAGCGCGAGGCTCACGCGCTGACCGCCGTCCGCCCAGGCCGGCGGCGTCCGGACCACCAGGTGGACCGGGTCCGCGCCGTCCGGCCCGGTGTCGTACCGGGCCAGGGCGATGGTCAGACCGGGGCGCAGCAGCCCGTCGGGAGCGATTCTCGGCAGATGCCAGCGCAGGAGGTCGGGTGCCAGATGGCGGAGGTCCGCCCGCACCAGGGCGGCCAGTTCCCGGCCACGGGCGCGCGACACGGATTTCAGGTCGAGATCGACGTCCACGCCGGCGGCGGCGCAGGCCCCCGCCCAGTCCCCGGCGGAGCGCCGGACGGTCGCGGTCTCGATCATGGAGGGCGGCACGGCGAACTCTCGTACGCGCGGCCAGAAGGAAAGCGGGGAATCCTCGTACGCGATGTCGGTGAGCATCAGCACTCACCTTGCGCGGACGGGTCCCCCAATCTGTGGAGAGAGTGAGTAGTCATCGCGGTGATCATAGAGCCGGACCGCCGTGATCTGCCAGGTGTTGGGCCCGAGGGACGGGCGGGGCCGTAGGCTGGGGCCATGGGAGACACACACCCGTCCGGCGAACGGGCCCCGGGCCGCGCGCCGGAGCGCAGCAGGACCCGCGTGCCCGGTGGGCCGTCGACGGTTCCGGTGACGATCGCCCTGTCCGCGCCGTGGCCCTGGTGACCGGCCCCGTGGCGGCGCCGCGCGGTGACGACGACCCGTATCTGTGGCTGGAGGACGTCGAAGGCGAGGCCGCCCTGGAGTGGGTGGCCGAGCGGAACGCCGAGACGGCGGCGGAGCTCGCCGCCGACCCGGACTTCCCCGCGCTGAAGGAGCGTCTGCGCGAGGTGCTGGACGCCTCGGACCGCATTCCCTACACCGCCCGTCGCGGAGCGTTCCTCTACAACTTCTGGCGGGACGGCACGCACGTACGCGGCGTCTGGCGGCGCACGACGCTGGAGCGGTACCGCAAGGACGCCCCCGAGTGGGAGACGGTCCTCGACCTCGACGCGCTCGCCGCGGCGGAGGACGAGAAGTGGGTGTGGGCGGGGGCGCGGGTGCGCCACCCCGAGCACGACCGGGCTCTGGTGTGCCTGTCGCGGGACGGCGGGGACGCCGTGGTGGTCCGCGAGTTCGACCTCGCCACGCGGGCGTTCGTCGACGACGGGTTCCAGGTCGGGGAGGCCAAGACGCGGATCGGGTGGATCGACGCCGACACCGTCTTCGTCGGCACGGACGTCGGACCGGGCTCGCTGACGGACTCCGGCTATCCGCGCACCGTGCGCCGATGGCGGCGCGGTACGCCCCTCGAGGCGGCCGAGCCGGTCTTCGAGGCGGACACGTCCGATGTGGCGGCGTCCGGCTGGCGCGACACCACACCCGGATTCGAGCGGGACTTCGTCGCCCGTTCCCTCGACTTCCACCGGAGCGAGACGTACGTCCTCGGAGCCGACGACACGCTCGTGAGGATCGCGGTCCCCGACGACGCCGACGCCTACGTGCACCGCCGGCATCTGATCGTCACCCTGAAGTCCGACTGGCTCGGCCGACGGGCCGGTTCCCTGCTGGCGTTCGACTTCGACGCCTTCCTGGCCGGCGACCGCACGGCTGCGGTCCTCTTCGCACCGGACGAGCGGACCGCTCTGGCGGGACACGCGTGGACCCGCCACCATCTGATCCTGGAGACGATGAGGGACGTCAGCACCCGCATCGAGGTCCTCACCCCGAACCCCGGGGGCACCTGGGCGCGTTCGCCGCTCACGGACGTCCCGGAGCTGTCGGCGGTCAGCGTCGTGGACACGGACCCCGACCACTCCGACGAGTACTTCCTGGACGTGTCGGGCTTCCTGCAGCCCTCCACGCTGTACCGGGGGGTGATCGGCGGCGACACGGAGATCCTCAAGCAGGCTCCGGCCCGTTTCGACGCGACCGGCCTGACGGTCGCGCAGTTCTTCGCGACCTCACCGGACGGCACGAGAGTGCCGTACTTCGTCATCGGCCCCGACCGCACCGCCACCGGCCCCGGACCGGCCCTGCTCTACGGCTACGGCGGATTCGAGGTCTCCCTCACCCCCTACTACGGTGGAGTGAAGGGCCGGGCGTGGCTGGAGCGCGGGGGCACCTATGTGATCGCCAACATCCGGGGCGGCGGCGAGTACGGACCCGACTGGCACCAGGCGGCGCTCGGCGCCCACCGGCCCCGGGCCTTCGAGGACTTCGCGGCCGTCGCCTCGGACCTCGTCGCGCGGGGCATCACGACCCCCGCCATGCTCGGCGCGTCCGGGGGAAGCAACGGCGGCCTGCTGATGGGGGCGATGCTCACCCGCCACCCGGAGCTGTTCGGCGCGATCGTCGCCCAGGTGCCGCTGCTCGACATGCTCCGCTTCCACAGACTCCTCGCCGGGGCGTCCTGGATCGCCGAGTACGGCAATCCGGACGACGAGGCCGACCGACCCCACCTCCGCGCCATCTCGCCCTACCACCAACTCGCCGAGGACCGCGCCTACCCGCCGGTCCTGCTGATGACCTCCACCCGCGACGACCGCGTCCATCCCGGTCATGCCCGCAAGACGGCCGCGCGGCTGCGTGAACTCGGGCACGAGGTCCTGCTCCACGAGAACACCGGCGGCGGCCACGCGGGCGCCGGGGACAACGAACAGGCCGCCCACAACGACGCGCTGGTCCACACCTTCCTGCGACAGCGCCTCATGCGGGGAAATCGTGAAGAGCCCGGGCGTGCGATGTGAGGGCTTGGCGACGCCCCGCATCTTTTCCGTCAGCGAATTCCTACGAGTCGTACGGCGAACGGCTTGTCGAATCGCTCGAACTCGTCGGTAACTCGTGAAAACGTTCGAGTTCCTGGCCTTGCGCCGTGTTGACCAGCCGGAACTCGAAGCCCTCGTGATGGCCGAAGTTCCCGTTCATGGATTCGCGTCAGCGGGGTATGGTCGAGCCCGTTCGAACTCCTGGGCGCTCTTCGCATATCAAGTGCGGTGCATACCAGCAGATTTGAAGCGATGGGGCGAACGCCGGGAATTCCGATAGGGAGAGGGAAAACGGGGCACACTCGGACCCCACGTACGAAGACCGACCGAAAGATGTTCGAGGCGAGGCACACCGATGGATGCTCCGACCCCCACGTCGGCCGAAGGCGACAGGTCCGGCGTCAGTCCCGGAGCCGGTTCCGGAGGCGGGAGTCGGGACGCGGGCTGGTTCGGTCGAAGCCCGGCGCATCACCAGGACGGGCGCGGCCCCCGGGAGACGGAGGACCGCGTACCCAGCCGCCCCGTCACCCCGATACGCCCGGTGGGCAACGGCGCCGACAGAGGCCGCGGGGCGCCCGACCGGCCGACCCCGGCCACGAACCCGGCCCGGACTCCGGCGCCCGCGCAAGGACAGGCCGCGGCGACACCGGGTCCGGCGCCCGTCGGCGCTCCCCGCCCGGTGCCGGAACCGAGACCCGCCCCGGCGCCCGAGCCGCCGGCCCCCGCTCCCGCGCCCGAGGACACGTCCGACACCGGTCTCCTGCGCCGCACCATGGCCGAGATCGAGCCGATCGCCGACACGGTCACCTCGCACTTCTACGCGCTGCTCTTCCTCCGCCACCCCGACCTGCGGGACCTCTTCCCCGCGGCCATGGACACCCAGCGCGACCGCCTCTTCAAGGCGCTGCTCACGGCGGCGACCCACGCCGACGACGCCGCCACCCTGTCCACGTACCTGTCCCACCTCGGCCGCGGGCACCGGAAGTACGGCACGCTCCCCGAGCACTATCCGGCCGTCGGCGAGTGTCTGATCGGCGCCCTCTCCCGCTACGCCCCGCGGAGCTGGGGGCCGCGGACGGAGGCCGCCTGGGTGAGCGCCTACACCGCGATCTCCCAGATCATGATCGACGCGGCCGCGGAGGACGAACTGCGCGCCCCCGCCTCGTGGCAGGCGGAGGTGGTCGCCCATGAGATGCGTACGCCGGACATCGCGGTCGTGACGGTCCGGCCCGACCAGCCGTACCCCTTCCTCGCCGGGCAGTACACCTCCCTGGAGACCCCCTGGTGGCCGCGCGTCTGGCGGCACTACTCCTTCGCCTCCGCGCCCCGCTCCGACGGCCTGCTCTCCTTCCACGTCAAGGCCGTGCCGGCGGGCTGGGTCTCCAACGCGCTCGTGCACCGAGCCCGCCCGGGGCACGTGATCCGGCTCGGTGCCCCCTCCGGATCCATGACCGTGGACCACAGCACCGACAACGGGCTGCTCTGCCTCGGCGGCGGCACCGGCATCGCGCCCATCAAGGCCCTGGTCGAGGACGTGGCCCAGCACGGGCGTCGGCGCACCGTGGACGTCTTCTACGGCGCCCGCCGGAACGACGACCTCTACGACATCGACACCATGCTGAGGCTCCAGCAGTCCCACCCGTGGCTCTCCGTCCGGCCCGTCGTGGACGACGGCCCCGTCGGGCTGCTGTCCGGCGGCATTCCGGAGGCGGTACGGGAGTTCGGGCCCTGGCACACGTACGACGCGTACCTGTCCGGACCGCCCGGCATGATCCGGCGCAGCGTCGACACCCTGCTGGGCATCGGCATCCCCACCCATCGCATACGGCACGACTCCATCGAGGAACTGGTCGGGGCAACGACGTGAGCACTTTCGAACAGGCCGGGCAGCGGCAGGCGACGCCCCTGCGCACCACCCGCCCGGGCAGTGACGGCGAACACCGGGTCCAGCAGCGCATGGGGACCGCGGAGCGTGCCGACAGGTTCTACGCCGAGCAGGTGCTGGACCGCCTCAACACCCGGATGCGGGAGTTCGCCGCGCGGCAGGAGATGTTCTTCCTCGCGACGGCCGACCGGCACGGGGAGTGCGACAACACCTTCCGGGCCGGGCCGCCCGGTTTCCTGCACATCCTGGACGACCGGACCCTCGCCTACCCGGAGTACCGGGGCAACGGCGTCCAGGCGAGCCTCGGCAACATCGAGGAGAACCCGCACGTCGGCATCCTGATGATGGACTTCCTGCAGGACCGCATCGGCCTCCATGTCAACGGCACGGCGCGGGTCGTGACCGACGAGGAGATGCGCCGCGCCCACACCGGGCTCGCCTCCGACCCCGTTCCCGGGCGTCGCGCCCAGGTCTGGGTGGAGGTCACCGTGGAGGAGGCGTACATCCACTGCGCCAAGCACATCCCGCATCTGCAGAAGGTGCCGCTGCAGGGCGCCGGCCGCGCGTGGGGGACGGACGACTTCCGGCGCAAGGGCGGCGACTTCTTCGGCGCGGCCGCCGAGGCGTCCGAGCGTGGCCCCTTCGTACCCCCGCCCCGCGCGGACGCGGCGACCTGGCGGGCCGAGGCCGAGAAGGTCCTGGAGCGCGCCGAGCGGCGCGCGGCCGATGAAGAGGTGTTCACCGGCTGGTTCAGCAGGAAGGTCCCGGTCTGATCCACCGTCACCCGCCACCGGAAATCGCCTTGTCCGCCCGATGATCACGGGTTAGGGTCCCCGGGCACACATCGGGGACAGGGGCGGGTGGGGGAACATGGCGCACGAGACGACGGTGCTGTCCAGACGGGCGGCGGTACGCCAGGCGGTCGCGGGCCTGCTCCTGGTGCCGGCCCTGTGCGCCGGGCTGTGGCTGCTCAGCCGGGTGCTGGAGCCCACGAGCGGCGCCGGCGTCGCGGGGCCGGCCTCCTGCTCGGACGGAGCGTCCGAGGAGACGCCCGGGGACCCGGGGAGACAGCCCCCGCGTGTCACCGGGACGCAGCTGTGCGAGGCGCTGAACCGTCCCGACCTCGCCCACCTGCTGGGCACGCCCGCGGAGAGCGTGAAGTCCGCCTTCGGCAACGACAGTTCCGTCGTGCCGGCCGGCGGCAAGGAGATCGCCACCCCGTCGGCCGAGGTCGAGATCGGGACGTACACCGTGACGCTGTCGGCCACCTACGACGGGCGTCCCGTGGGCGGCGAGCCCTCGATCCTGTGGAACGACGCGGAGCCGCGGACCCTTCTGGGCCGCCCGGCGGTCCTCCACTCCGACCAGACCATCAGCATCAGCTTCCGCCTCGACGGGAGCGACGCCCGGACCGGTCCCGGCGTCCCGGCCCGCACCGTCGTGGTGGCCCGGGACGCCAAGGACAGCGGAGGCTCCTTCGAGGTGACCCTGTGGCGCCAGGACGGTCAGGTGCCGGACGACGCGGTGCTGCTCCGCATCGCGGAGAAGGTCATGCCGACGATCCCGGGCTGGTCCACGACCGTCTGACACCGTCGGTCCGTCACTGGCCCACCCGGCCGTCGACGCACTCGCGCAGCAGGTCGGCATGGCCGCAGTGCCGGGCGTACTCCTCGATCCGGTGCACCATCAGCTCCCGTACCTGCGGTCCCGTCCTTCGGCAGGCGCTCGCCCAGATCGGGGTGCTCGGCCAGCGCGGTGTCCGTCGCCGCCTGCTCACGCTCCAGATCGGCGAACGCGGCGTCGACCACGGCCTGATCGGCGACGGCACCGAGGAAGTCCGCGTCCTTGACGCCGTACAGCTTCGGCACCGGATCGCCGCTGATCCAGCTGCGCCAGTCCCGTTCCACCTCGACGAGGTGGCGCACGAGACCGAGCAGCGACATCGTCGACGGCGGCACCGAGCGACGCGCCAGCTGCTCCGGGTCCAGGCCCTCGCACTTCATCCGCAGGGTCATGCGGTACCCCGAGAGGAAGTCCAGGAGGGTCGCGAGCTCGCCCTCCGGTGCCTCTCCACTGTCACGGGGGTCGTCGTCCGGGTCCGTCCACATGTCGGCGTAGACGGTGGCCTGGGTCCATCGCGCGGGTGCATCGTTCATGCGGGCATGATCGTCCGTGCGGACCCGGCCTCGCCAGTGCTTTTCCCCCGGTCGCAGGACCGGGTCCGGAGCCCGGGCGGGGTCCTCCCGGCGCGGATCCGGGCGGACCGGCCGGGATCGCGGGGCGCGCGGGGCGCGCCTAGGCTGGGAAAAACGGCCGTCTCCCGGGCCCCACGCCCACACCGCGGAAGGTGAGGACCTTGAGCGCCTCTCCCGAAGAGCAGGAACGAGTGGAACCACGCGTGGGCCCCGAGCCCGCAGCGGACCCGGAGTTCCAGCCCTACCACCATCCGGCCGCCGGGTGGGGCGCCGCCAAGAGCGTGACGCGCTTCATGGCACGTGAGGGCGCGCTGGTGGACGGGCCACGGGCCATCATGAAGATGAACCACGAGAACACCGGTTTCGACTGTCCCGGGTGCGCCTGGCCGGACGACACCAAGGGCCTGCACCTGGACATCTGCGAGAACGGGATCAAGCACGTCACCTGGGAGATGACGCGCAAGCGGGTCGACCGGGAGTTCTTCGCCGCCCACTCGGTGACCGAACTGTCCGGCTGGAGCGACTTCGACCTGGAGAACCAGGGACGGCTCACCGAGCCGATGGCCTACGACCCGGACACCGACCACTACGTCCCCGTCAGCTGGAAGGACGCCTTCGAACTCGTCGGGCGTACGCTCCGCTCACTCGACTCGCCGCACCAGGCGTCCTTCTACACCTCCGGCCGTCTCGGCAACGAGGCCACCTTCCTCTACCAGCTCATGGCGAGGGAGCTCGGCACGAACAACCTGCCCGACTGCTCCAACATGTGCCACGAGGCCAGCGGCCGCGCGCTCCAGGCGGCGCTCGGCACCGGAAAGGGCACCGTCGACCTCAAGGACTGGGAGACCACCGACGCCCTGTTCATCATGGGCGTCAACGTGGCCTCCAACGCGCCCCGGATGCTCACCGCGCTCTCGGAGGCGCACGACCGCGGCGCCGCCATCGTGCACATCAACCCCCTGGTCGAGGCGGGCGCCACCCGCGCGATCATCCCGCACGACTTCACGGACATGGCCACCTTCCACTCGACCCGGACGAGCACCCTCAACCTCCAGCCGCGCATCGGCGGCGACATGGCGCTCCTGCGAGGCATGGCCAAGGCGATCCTGGAGCAGTCCGACGCCGATCCGAAGGCGCTGGACCGGGAGTTCATCGAACGCCACACCACCGGCTTCGACGAGTACCGTGCCCGCTGCGAGGCCACCGCCTGGGACGAGATCGAGAGCCAGTCCGGGGTCGGCCGGGCCGACATCCTCAAGGCCGCCCGCGTCTACCGCGAGGCCGACCGCAGCATCATCAGCTGGTGCCTGGGACTGACCCAGCACGAACACGGCGTCGACACCGTGCGGGAGATCGTCAACCTCCTACTGCTGCGCGGCAACCTCGGCAGGGAGGGAGCCGGGCCCTCGCCCGTGCGCGGCCACAGCAACGTCCAGGGCAACCGCACCTGCGGCATCGACCACCGCCCCACCGAGGAGTTCCTGGACCGTCTCGCGAGCACCTGCGGGATCGAACCGCCCCGTGAGCACGGCCTGGACACCATCGGCACCATCAAGGCGATGCACCGCGGCGATGTGCGCGTGTTCGTCGGCATGGGCGGCAACTTCGCGCTCGCCGCCCCCGACACCCCGTACACGTACGAGGCGCTGAGCCGCTGCGACCTCACCGTCCAGGTGAGCACCAAGCTGAACCGCAGCCACGTCGTCCACGGGCGCCGGGCGCTCATCCTGCCCTGCCTCGGCCGCACCGAGAAGGACGACCAGCGCAACGGCGTCCAGAGCACCTCCGTCGAGGACTCGATGAGCATGGTGCACCTCTCCGTCGGCATGAAGCGCCCGGCCTCCTCGCATCTGCTCTCCGAGCCCGCGATCGTCGCCGGCATGGCCCGTGCCGCCCTGCCCGAGAGCGCGACGCCGTGGGAGTGGTACATCGAGGACTACGACCGCATCCGCGACACGATGGCCCGGGCCCTCGACGGATTCGAGGACTTCAACCGCCGGGTGCGGCTCCCGCTCGGATTCCGCATCAAACAGCCCGCGCGCGAACTCGTCTTCCTCACCCCGTCCGGGCGTGCGGAGTTCTCCACCGCCGAACTCCCCGACGTCCTGCCCGACCCCGGGATGCTGGCGCTGGGCACCATGCGCTCCCACGACCAGTGGAACACCACCATCTACTCCGACAACGACCGCTACCGCGGCATCAAGAACCTGCGCACGCTCGTCTTCATGAACCAGGACGACATGCGCGAACGCGGTATCGCGAAGTTCGACCCCGTCGACATCACCAGCATCGCCAAGGACGGCAGCCGACGCCGTCTCGACGGCTATCTGGCGATCCCGTACGACATCCCGCGCGGCTGCGCGGCGGGCTACATGCCCGAGATGAACGTCCTCTGCGCGCTGGCCGACTACAGCACCCAGAGCGACCAGCCGATCATGAAGCACGTGAGGGTCGCCATCACGCCCTCCGAAGGGCGATCCGTACCGGTGGAAAAGGAATAGCGATACGCGGGGATCGCGATAGGCGGGATTTATCAAGCGATCCGAAATGCCTTTTTGACACGCTTCGCGGAAATTTCGAAGATGGTCCGTGAAAGGAATGCGTGCCGAAAGAAGAGGCGAGCCCGTGTCACCCCACTCCACGATGACCCGCCCGCTCCTGGACCGGTTGGGCAGGGTCCACACGGACCTGCGGCTCTCGCTCACCGACCGCCGCAACCTCTGCTGCGCAACTGCCTCTTCGCCACGCAGGAGTCCGACCTGCGCGCGCTGCTGCGCGCGGGCGCCGACGACGCCGCGATCGAGGCGGCCCGGCGGGCCTCGGTGACGGGCAAGGGACCCGGGCACGCCATCGACAGCGCCGGCTTCCGTCGGCCGGCCCGCCCGATGTCCGCCATCGGCGGATGACCCGAAGAGACCGGGACACCCGCGCACCCAGCCGAGAGGAGTACGCCGTGAGGGCCAGGACCGAGGCCGTAGACGCCGAAATCGGCGGCGACCCGGACACCGATGCCGAGGAGCCGCTCGGCGACGCCGGGGCGGACGCGCGCCGAACCACCCGCCCGGCCGCGACGATCGGATGCGGCACGGGCGGCGTGACGCGCCCCGACCGCAGCAGGGCCGCGCGGAGCGCCGCGCCCGCACCGGCCATGCCGTGGGATCAGGCACGCGCGGCGGCCGTACGGGCCGCCGGGCATCCGCTCCCGCCCGTCGCCCTGGCACTCCCCGAAGCCCTCGGGGCCTCCCTCGCCGAACCGCTGACCGCCCTGACCGACCTGCCCTCGTTCGACACCGCGGCGATGGACGGTTGGGCCGTGGCGGGACCGGGACCCTGGCAGCCGTACGACGGCGGGGTGCTGGCCGGTGAGCGTCCCCGGCCGCTCGACCACGGCGCCGCCGTCCCCATCGCCACCGGCGCCGAGCTGCCACGTGGCGCGACCGCCGTACTGCGCCGCGAGCACGGAGCGCGGACCACACCCGACGGCCTCCTGCGCCACCGCCTCCCGGACCCGCCGGCTCCAGGGCGCGACGTCCGGCCGCGCGGTCAGGAATGCCGGGCCGGTGAGCCACTTCTTCCGGCCGGTACGACCGTCACGCCGGCCGTGCTCGGCCTGGCGGCGGCGGCCGGCTACGACAGGCTGGCCGTGCACCGTCGCCCGACGATCGAACTCCTGCTCCTCGGGGACGAGTTGCTCGACTCCGGCCTGCCCGGGGACGGGCGGGTCCGCGACGCGCTCGGCCCGCTGCTGCCGCCATGGCTGCACCGCCTCGGCGCCGAGGTGACCGCCGTACGGCGACTAGCCGACGCCCTCGGTCCACTGGACGAGGCCATGGGACGGTCCACCGCCGACGTGCTCGTCACCACGGGCAGCACCGCCGCCGGTCCGGTGGACTTCCTGCGCCCGGCGATCGCCGGGGCGGGGGGCCGGTTGCTCGTCGACTCCGTCGCCGTCCGTCCGGGCCACCCCATGCTGCTCGCCGAACTCCCGCCCGTGGCGGGTGACCGGTCCCGGCTCCTCGTCGGCCTGCCCGGCAACCCGCTGGCCGCCGTGACCGGCGCCGTCACGCTCGCGGCACCCTTGCTGCGCCGGCTGGGCGGCCACGTCGACGGGGGTCCCCGCGGCGCCGTGGCCGGAGCACCGCTGCCGGGGCACGCGCGGGACACCCGGGTGGTGCCGGTGCGGCTCTCCGCCGGAACGGCCGTACCGCTCCCCTTCGACGGTCCGGCGATGCTGCGCGGCCTGGCCCTCGCCGACGCCCTCGCGGTGGTCCCGCCGGGCGGACTCGCCGCGGGCGCCGTCGTCGAGGTCCTGGACGTCCCCGGCCCATGAGCGCCCACCACCCCGAGAGGACCGGCCAGGAGCCGCAGGGGCCTTCGGCCGGGCCACGGCACCGGGCGCGGCCGCAGGCCCACCCCCCGGTCCGCGCGTTGGCCGCCGTGCACCGGACCGGGCGCCTCGCGATCGGCGAGGTCGCGGTGATCGCGGCCGTCTCCTGCGCGCACCGCGCCGAGGCGTTCGCCGCGTGCGAGCGGCTGGTCGAGGACATCGAGCACCAGGTGCCGATCTGGAAGCACCAGACCTTCGCGGACGGCACGGTGGAGTGGGTCGGCGCCTGCTGACGGCGCGGCCCGGACTGCGTCGCGCCCCCGGCCCCGATACGCTGAGCTCGTCACCTATGCGCCACATCGTCATGGAATGTCTCCCGGGAGCCACGTGGTCACCACGCAGCCCGTCGTCGTACCGCCGCCGAGAGCCGCCGTCTTCCTCGTCGCCACGCTGAACCCCGGCGGGGACTCCGCCGTGCGGGACGCGCTGGCCGACCTCGCCGGGCTGACGCGATCCGTGGCCTTCCGTTCGCCGGACGCCGCCCTCACCTGCGTCGCGGGTATCGGCTCCACGGCATGGGACCGCCTCGTCGGCGGACCGCGTCCGCGCGAACTCCACCCCTTCACCCCGCTCACCGGCCCCCGGCACCGGGCGCCGTCCACCCCCGGCGACCTGCTCTTCCACGTACGCGGTCGCCGCATGGACCTCTGCTTCGAACTGGCCCGGCTCATCGTCGACTCCCTGGGCGCCGCCGTGACCGTCGTCGACGAGGTGCACGGCTTCAAGTACTTCGACGAGCGCGACCTCCTCGGCTTCGTCGACGGCAGCGAGAACCCGGAGGGCGGGCAGGCGGACGAGGCCGTGTTCGTCGACGACGACGAGCCGCCCTTCCTCGGCGGCAGCTACGTCATCGTGCAGAAGTACGTCCACGACATGGCGGCCTGGCAGGCCCTCACCGTCGAGGAGCAGGAACACGTCATCGGCCGCGCGAAGTCCACGAACGTCGAACTCCCCGACGACCTCAAACCGGCCGACTCGCACGTCGCGCTCAACACGATCGTCGACGACGACGGCACCGAACGGAAGATCGTGCGCGAGAACATGGCGTTCGGCGAAGTCGGCCGCGGCGAGTTCGGCACGTACTTCATCGGCTACGCGCGGACCCCCGCCGTGACCGAACGGATGCTGCGCAACATGTTCCTCGGCGACCCGCCGGGCCTCACCGACCGCATCCTCGACTTCTCCACGGCCGTCACCGGCGGCCTCTTCTTCGTCCCCAGCGCCGACCTCCTCGGCGACCTCCCCGCCCCGGACTCCGGGACCGCCCATCGCGGCGATTCCCTGCGCATCGGCAGCCTCAAAGGAGCCTGAGCGTCATGACGAACCCCGCCGCCACCGACAACCTGCACCGCGAACTCGCCCCGATCACCCCCGCCGCCTGGGCCGAGATCGAGGAGGAGGCCCGCCGCACGTTCCGTCGCCATGTCGCGGGTCGCCGAGTCGTCGACGTTCCCGGCGCAGCGGGGCCCGGGTTCGCCGCCGCCGGGACCGGTCACCTCTCGGAGATCCCGTCGCCCGCTCCGGGCGTCACCGCACGGCTGCGCGAGGCGCGGCCGCTGGTCGAACTCCGCGTTCCGTTCACCGTGAGCCGGGCCGCCGTCGACGACGTCGAACGCGGATCGCACGACTCCGACTGGCAGCCCGTGAAGGACGCGGCACGCGCCATGGCCTTCGCGGAGGACCGCGCGGTCTTCGAGGGATACGCGGCGGCGGGCATCGAAGGGCTGCGGTCACGCACGTCCAACCCGGAGTTGGCCCTGCCCGCCGAGGCGCGCGACTACCCCGACGCGATCAGCGGGGCCCTGACAGCGCTGCGCCTGGCCGGTGTCGACGGACCGTACGCGCTCCTGCTCGGAGCCGACGCGTACACGGCCGTCAGCGAGACCTCCGACCACGGCTACCCCATCGCGGCGCACCTCGGCCGGATCCTGGGCGGTGACCCCATCTGGGCGCCGGCGCTGCGCGGCGCGTTCGTCGTGTCCACCCGCGGTGGCGACTTCGAGCTTCTCCTCGGCCAGGACCTGTCGATCGGCTACACCGCGCACGACGCGAAGGGCATCGAGCTGTACTTCCAGGAGACGCTGACCTTCCTCACGTACACCGACGAGGCGGTCGTCGTGCTCACGTCCTGAGGCGTCCCACCGGCTACGAGGTGGCGGACCCGTCGCCGAGGGAGAGGACGACCGCGGTCGTGCGGCCCTCGGGCGTCTGGTACTCGACCGTGTCGCCCGCGCGCCGACCGAGCAGTGCGTGGCCGAGCGGGCTGTCGGCCGTCACCAGGGTCAGATCCAGCTCCTCGGCCACCTCGCCCACCTGCAGGGTCGACTCCGTCCCGTCAGCGAACCGTACGGTGACGGTGCTGCCCACCCCGACCACGTCCGTCGCCGGCGGCCCGGCGACGGACGCCTCCCGGATCCGGCCCTCGATCTCGGCGATGTGCCTGTCCAGCCGCGCGACCTCCGAGGCGCGCTGGAGTTCGTCCGCCTCGTCCGCCCTGTCGCCCACGGGATCCTCGCCCCGCAGGGTCGCGGCCGCGGCGTCCCGCTCCGCGCGCAGATCGGCGAGTTCCTGCTGGAGCGCCCGCAGTGCGACGGCGCTGATGGGCTCGGGTCCACCGGTCATTCCTGCTCCCGTGATAAGCGGGCGATTTCGGTCGTCCAGGCAATTCAATTACCGCATCGCGTGCAGAGTCCGGCAAATCGCGGCCCGGCGGACCCGGCAGTCCGCGGAGCCGCCGCTAATGTGTCGGCCCATGAGAGGTTGGCTGCCGCGGACCGCGGTCTCCCGGCTGGTCTGTTCCGTGGCCGTCGGCGTGGTGACGGGCCTGGTCGTCGGCGTCCTGACCGACGCACCGCTGGGAGTCCTCGCCGGAATCGCCATGACGGAGACGGTGTTCGTCGTCGCGGGCTGGATCCGGATGTGGCCGCTGGACGCGGCCATGACCAGGGGCGACGCCCGGCGCGAGGACTTCAGGCCCGTGACGGACGAGGTCGTCATCGTCGCGGTCGCCCTGTGCGGACTCGGCAGCATCGTCGTCCTGCTGCTGCGCGGCGGACCCGACACCGGTCACGCCGCCGCCGCGACCGCGCTCAGCGGCGTCTTCATGGCCTGGGCGGCGCTCCACCTGATGTACGCCACCCGTTACGCGTTCCTCTATTACGGGAATTCAGAGGGAGGCATCGATTTCAATTCCGATCGACCGCCCGCGTACCGGGACTTCTTCTACTTCAGCTACAACCTCGGCATGACCTATCAGGTCTCCGACACCGACGTGTCGAGTGCGAGCATCCGCGCGGTGGTGCTGCGGCATTCGCTCCTCTCCTATCTCTTCGGCACCAGCATCCTCGCCACCGCCATCAACCTCGTCGTCGGACTCGTCACCGGCTGAACCCACCCGGGGCCCTGTTTGGAGGGCCGGACCCTCCGGCGGCAGACTCGGACGCATGCGATCCACGACGCCGTCCCCGTCCCTCCCGCTGCCGGACACCGCCTCATGACCTCCGCTGTCGTCGTGGGCGGCGGACCCAACGGACTCACCGCCGCGGCCCTGCTCGCGAAGGCCGGGCTCGACGTCACCGTCCTCGAAGCCGCCGACGAGGTCGGCGGCGGCACGCGCAGCCACGAGGCGATCCTGCCCGGACTGCTGCACGACCACTGCTCGGCCGTCCACCCCATGGCCGTCACCTCGCCCGCCCTCCGCGCCCTCGACCTCGAACGCCACGGGCTGCGCTGGCTGCTCGCGGACGTCGACTGCGCGCATCCGCTGGACGACGGCACGGCCGGGGTGCTGATGCGCTCCGTCGACGAGACCGCCGCCGGGCTCGGCGCCGACGGCGGCCGCTACCGCGCCCTGCTGGAGCCCTCGGTGCGGCACTGGGAGGCGCTCGCCGACGACGTCATGGGCCCCCTGCTGCGGATACCGTCGCACCCCCTCCTGCTCGCCCGGTTCGGTCTTCCCACCGCGCTCCCCGCCGAGGCGCTCGCCCGCCTGTTCCGGACCGAGCGGGCACAGGCGCTGTGGGCCGGCGTCGCCGCCCACGCCTTCCGTCCGCTGTCCCGTCCGCTCAGCTCCGCGATCGGACTCGGCATCCTCACCGCCGGGCACGCCGCCGGATGGGCGGTGGCCGAGGGCGGCTCACAGTCCATCACCCGCGCCATGACGGCCGCGCTCCTGTCGCACGGGGGCACCGTCCACACCGGAGTACGCGTCACGGACGCCGCCATGATCCCGCCCGCCGACGTCACCCTCCTCGACCTCGACCCCGGCCAGATCGCCTCCGTGTACGGCGACCGGCTGCCGCCCCGCGTGCGGACCGCGTACCGCCGCTTCCGCCGAGGGCCCGCCGCCTTCAAGGTCGACCTGGCCGTCGAGGGCGGCGTCCCCTGGACCAACGAGGACGCCCGGCGCGCGGGCACCGTGCACCTCGGAGGGCCCCTCGCCGAGGTGGCGCGGGGGGAGCGGGACGTGTCGGCCGGCCGGATGCCGGAGCGCCCCTTCGTCCTGGTCGGCCAGCAGTATCTGGCGGACCCCTCGCGGTCGGTGGGGGACGTCCACCCCGTCTGGACGTACGCCCACGTCCCGTACGGCTACGAGGGAGACGCCACCGAGGCGATCCTGCGCCAGCTGGAACGCTTCGCCCCCGGTGTCCGCGAACGCGTCGTCGGTCTGCGGGTCACCCGCCCCGCCGACTTCGCCGCCGGCAACGCCAACTTCGCGGGCGGCGACATCCTCACGGGCGCCAAGACCGTCCCCCGGCTCCTGCTCGGAGCCCGCACCGCCCTCGACCCCTACGACACCGGACTGCCCGGGGTGTTCCTGTGCTCGGCCGCCTCCCCGCCCGGCCCCGGAGCCCACGGCATGTGCGGGGCCGGGGCGGCGCGGTCCGCGCTGCGGCACCTCGGCCGGCGGTCCGTCTGACGCGACGGCACGAGCGCCGACCGGCGCCTACGGGGGCGAGGAATCGCCGGGAAGGTGGTCCAGGGCGGCGGTGACGTCCGTCTGCCGGGCGACGGCCGTCAGACCCCGGGCCAGCACCGAGCCGGGCTCCCGGGCGGTGACCACGAGACCGACCGGGACCGTGCGCGCCGGCTCGACCAGCGGGACCGCACGCATGCCGTGCGGAACGCCGAACACGTGCAGCCAGGTGTGCGGCACGACGCTCGCCCACCGGCCCGTTCTGACATGGGCGAACAGCGCGGCCACCGAATCGGTCTCGACCCGGGGCGACGGCTCCACCCCGGCCTCGGCGAACACCTCGTCCAGCACCTGACGGCCCTGCAGGGCGCCCGTCAGCAGGCACAGGGGCAGCCGGGACGCCTCCGCCCAGGTCGCCGTCGCCCGGTGGACCGGCATGTCGGCGGCGCTGGTCAGCAGCACGTACCGCTCCTCGTACAGCGGGACCGACCGGAAGTCCTCCGGGACGGCCTTGTGCAGATAGGTGATGCCCGCGTCGATCTCGAAGTCCCGCAGCCGCCGGAGTACGTCTGCCGACCGGAGGTCCGCCCTCACCTCCACCCTCACCAGCGGATGGGCGGCGCAGAACGGGGCGGTCAGCAGGGAGACCGCGCCGACCGCGGTCGGGACCGAGCCGATCCGCAGCGTGCCGCTCAGCCCCGTACGCAGGGCGCCGACCTCGTCCTTGAGCGCGTCGCGGTCGGCCAGGATCCGCTGCGCCCACACGACGATCCGCTCGCCCTCGGGCGTGAGGCCCTCGTACCTGCGTCCGCGCCGGACCAGGGGGACGTCCAGTTCCTCCTCCAGCTTCCGGATCGCCTCGGAGAGCGCGGGCTGGGAGACGTAGCAGGACTGGGCGGCCCTGGCGAAATGGCGCTCCCTGGAGAGGGCGACCAGGTACTCGAGTTGACGGAACAGCACGCTACGGGTCTACCCGACCCCTCGCCCCACCGCCAGCCAGGGCCGCACGCCGCGGAGACGCGGCGGGACCACGAGGGCCGACGACCCTCATGCCACCGGGAGCGGGCACAGGCGCTCGGCCCCGGTGTAGACGTTCATCGAGGCGCCGCGCAGGAACCCGACCAGGGTCAGCCCGCTCTCCTCGGCCAGGTCCACGGCGAGCGAGGACGGCGCGGAGACCGCCGCCAGCATCGGGATTCCGGCCGTCACCGCCTTCTGCACCAGTTCGAAGGAGGCCCGGCCACTCACCATCAGCACCGAGCCGCGCAGCGGCAGCAGACCCGATCGCAGGGCGTGGCCCACGACCTTGTCGACGGCGTTGTGGCGCCCGACGTCCTCCCGCAGACACAGCGGCTCGCCTTCGGCGGAGAACAGCCCGGCCGCGTGCAGTCCGCCCGTGGTGTCGAACACCCGCTGCGCCGCCCGCAGCCGGTCGGGCAGGGCCGTCACCACCTCCGGGGCGACGCGCAGCGCGTCCTCGGCGACGGACCACGCCGCCGTGGTGCGCACCGCGTCCAGACTGGCCTTGCCGCACAGACCGCACGAGGACGTGGTGAAGAAGTTCCGCTCCAGTGACGCGTCGGGGGCGGCGACGCCCGGAGCGAGGGCGACGTCCACCACGTTGTACGTGTTGCCGCCGTCGGCCGTGGCCCCCGCGCAGTAGCGGATCCCCGCCACGTCGTCGGCGGCATGGACCACGCCCTCGCTCACCAGGAAGCCGGCGGCCAGGTCGAAATCGTCGCCAGGGGTGCGCATGGTGATGGCGAGCGGTCGCCCGCCGACCCTGATCTCCATCGGCTCCTCGGCGGCCAGCGTGTCCGGTCGGTGCGAGGGCACCCCGTCCCGGACGCGCAGGACCCGCCGTCGTACGGTCACTCGTCCCATGGTCTGCTCCTCTCACCGGAGCCCTGCTCCGGGGGTGTCGTGCGGTCGGACGCGTTCGACGACCCGACGTGTTCCCTCGCCATCAGGGAAGGCTCCGGCGGCTGTGCCGCGCCGTGATCACCAGACACACCAGCCCCACCGCCGCCAGAGCCGCCAGCAGAGCGGGGTACGGGGCGGCACCGGCGGACAGGGCCAGCAGCAGCGGCGTCAGGAAGCCGCTGTAGGCGGCGCCTTGGTGGACGAACGCCGTGCAGGGCACGGCCTTGGGCGGCGCCAGGCGGGCGATCTCCAGGAGACCCGATGCCAGGGTGAGCCCGTACCCGGCCCCCAGCAGGACCGCGGCCACCAGCACCAGGCCCGCGGAATCCCCGTACGCGGCGACGGCGCCCAGCAGCAGTCCGCCGATCACGGTGACCATCGCGACCAGGGTCGCCCGTGCGCTGCGCGCGTGGTGCAGCCGGACCGCCAGGGGTTGGACGGCCATGCCCACGGTGAGCGTCAGCGCGGTCACCAGGCCGCTGAAGACGGGCGCGTGCCCCGGAACGCGGTCGGCGACCAACGACGGCAGGACGACGTAGGCGACCGTGGCGGCGCAGAAGACGGCCGGACTCGCCGGAAGCACCACCCGGAGGAAGCGGGGGTGGGTGACGCCCGCCCCGCGCAGCCGGGCGATCCGGGGCGTCCAGCGGACCTCGGCGGACGGCCGTCCGGTCTCCGGGACGGCGGTGGTCGCGCCGAGCACCAGCAGCGCGAGGAGGGAGTGCGCGAGGCAGGGCAGGACCGTCGGCCGGGGCAGCCATTCGGCGAGGACGCCCGCCGTCAGCGCCCCGGCCGCGAAGCCGCAGCCCGTGGCGTACGTCGCCCGGCGGGCGCCCGCACCCGGGTGGCGCGCGCCGGAGGACAGCTCTTCCAGCCAGGTGGTGCCGGCGGACAGGACGACGCCTGCCGCGACTCCGGTGGCGAGCCGACTGAGGTACACGGCGCCGCGGGACATGTCCGCCGCCGCCAGGAGGGCGCTCGCGGCGGCGGACAGTACCAGCGCGTGCCGCACCACACGTCGCCTGCCGAGCCGGTCCGCGAACGGGCCGCCGCACAGCAGACCGGGGAGGAGGCCCAGCAGGTACACGGTGAACATGGCGGCGACCGGGACGCTGGGCCAGTGCTCCTGGGTCCGGTACACCACCGAGAGCGGTGTGAACTGGTTCGCGCCCCACCCGGCGGCGAACACGGCGGCCGCCGCCGGAAGCCAGCCGCGCGCGGCGCGATCTGCGGGCATGGGGGAGGGGTCCTTTCGGTGCTCGCGCGGGCTCAGCCGGCGTCGCGGGCCGGTTCCAGGCGGACCACCACGCCCTTGGACGTGGGGCAGTTGCTGATGTCGGCGACGCTGTCGAGGGGGACCAGGACATTGGTCTCGGGGTAGTACGAGGCGGCGGAGCCGGGGCTGGTGGGGTACGCCACGACCCGGAATCCGGGGGCTCGGCGCTCGACCCCGTCGTCCCAGACGCCGACGAGGTCGACCAGGTCGCGGTCGGCGAGGCCGAGTCCGGCCAGGTCGGCTGGGTTGACCAGGACGACGCGGCGGGCGCCGTGGATGCCCCGGTAGCGGTCGTTCATCGCGTACGGGACGGTGTTCCACTGGTCGTGGGAGCGGAGCGTCTGCAGGATCAGGTGTCCCTCGGGCGCGCGCAGCATGGTGAACTCGTTGCGCGTGAAGACGGCCTTCCCGCTCGGGGTGGGATAGACGCCCTGGTTGACGGGGTTGGGCAGGGTGAAGCCGCCGGGCCTGTCGACGCGGGCGTTGAAGTCCTCGAAGCCGGGGATCACCCGCGCGATGCGGTCGCGGATGGTGCCGTAGTCCCGCTCGAAGAGCTCCCAGGGGATGTCGACCGTGTCGCCGAGCGTGAGCCTGGCCAGCCGGCAGACGATCGCCACCTCGCTGAGCAGGTGCGGGGAGGCGGGGGTGAGGCGCCCCCGGGAGGCGTGGACCTCGCTCATGGAGTCCTCGACGGTGCAGAACTGCTCGCCGCTCTCCTGGATGTCGCGGTCGCTGCGGCCCAGGGTCGGCAGGATCAGCGCCGTCTCGCCGCACACGGTGTGGGAGCGGTTGAGCTTGGTGGAGATCTGAGCGGTCAGTCCGCAGGTGCGCAGTGCCTGTTCGGTGACTTCGCTGTCGGGGGTGGCGCGCACGAAGTTCCCGGCGACGCCGAGGAAGACACGGGCCTTCCCGTCCCGCATGGCGCGGATCGAGTCGACCACGTCGAGGCCGTGGTGGGAGGGCGGGGTGAAACCGAACTCGCGGCCGAGCGCGTCGAGGAAGGTCTGGGGCATCTGCTCCCATACGCCCATGGTGCGGTCGCCCTGGACGTTGGAGTGGCCGCGGACGGGACACACACCGGCGCCCCGCCGGCCGATGTTGCCGCGCAGCAGCAGGAAGTTCACGATCTCCCGGATGCTGGGGACACCGTGCTTCTGCTGCGTCAGACCCATCGCCCAGCACACGATGACGCTCTTGGCGTCGAGCACGCGCCGGTGGACCTCCTCGATCTCCGCCCGGGTCAGGCCGGTGGCGGCGATGACGTCGTCCCAGCGGGTCGTGCGGGCGTGCTCCGCGAACTCCTCGAAGCCGGTGGTGTCGGAGTCGATGAAGGCCCGGTCGAGGACCGTGCCCGGAGCGGCGTCCTCCGCCTCCAGGAGCAGCAGGTTCAGCGCCTGGAAGAGGGCGAGGTCGCCACCGGCGCGGATGTGGAGGAACTGGTCGGCGATCGGGGTGCCCCTGCCGATCACGCCCCGCGCCCGCTGGGGGTGCTTGAACCGCATCAGCCCCGCCTCGGGCAGCGTGTTGACCGCCACCACCTGGCCGCCGTTGCGCTTGGTCTCCTCGAGCGCGGACAGCATCCGCGGGTGGTTGGTCCCCGGGTTCTGCCCGACGACGAAGATCAGGTCCGCCTGGTGGATGTCGTCGAGCGACACACTGCCCTTGCCGATGCCCAGGGTCTCCCCGAGCCCGAATCCGCTGGACTCGTGGCACATGTTGGAGCAGTCGGGCAGGTTGTTGGTGCCGTACGCGCGGACGAACAGCTGGAGCAGGAAGGCGGCTTCGTTGTTGAGCCGGCCCGAGACGTAGAAAAGGGCCTCGTCGGGGGAGTCGAGGCGGCGCAGCTCCTCGGCGAGCAGGCCGAGGGCCTCGTCCCAGTCGATCGGCTCGTAGTGCGAGGCGCCTGGCCTCTTGACCATGGGCTCGGTGAGCCGGCCCTGCTGGTTGAGCCAGTAGTCGGACCTGCGGCCCAGCTCGTCGATCGAGTGTTCACGGAAGAATTCCGCGGTGACACGTCGCGAGGTGGCCTCGTCGGCGATGTGCTTCGCGCCGTTCTCGCAGTACTCGTTCCTGTGCCGCTCACCGGGCGCGGGCTCCGGCCAGGCGCATCCCGGGCAGTCGAATCCCTTGGCCTGATTGATGTTCAGCAGGGTCAGCGCGGTACGCCGCACGGACGTCTGCCCCCACGCGTACTCCAGCGCGTGTGTCACGGCGGGAACACCGGTCGCCCAGGTCTTCGGCGGCGTGACCGAGAGGTCGTCGTCGGGGTCGTCGATGCTGCTCATGGTGGGGGTTCGCCTCTCTCCGCCGCGGCTCCGACGGACCGGGACCGTCTCGGGCCGAAATAGGCGGTGGCTCTTTTCGTATTCGAGCCGGGAATGTTCGCGAATATTCGCATCCGCCTGCCGGAGAAGCTTCCGCCGTTTTCCTGACGGGTGTCAAAGAGGGCTTTTCGATGGGGCGATAGGTGACGCTTATCGCTCGGTAATTCTGTTTCGCTTTGTCCGGTGAACGGTGCCGGTGGGGATCGCGTCGCCCCGGCGGGCGTCGTTCCCGGGAGGCGCCTCGCCCACGCCTTACCGTGGGCCGATGCGATCCGTTCCCTGGTGGACCCTGCTCTCGTCGGGGTGCGCCCCTGTCCTGCTGGCCGGAGGCTGGGTCGTCGCGGCGGACATGGAAGGGTCCGCCTACGATCCCGCCACCCAGACGATCAGCGTCCTGGCGGCCTACGGGGCCGAGGGCTTCTGGGTGATGACGGGTGCGCTGCTCGCGCTGGGCGCCTGTCATCTGCTGACCGCGTGGGGGCTGCGGCCCGCCGCGCTCGCCGGACGGGTGGCGCTGGCCGCCGGCGGGGTGACGGCGTTCGTGGTGGCCCTGCTTCCGGCGCCGAGCAGCGGGGGTTCCCTCACCCATGGTTCGGTCGCCGTGGTGGGCTTCGTCCTGCTGGCCGCGTGGCCGGTTCTGGCCGCCGTCCGCGACGGGGGCGCGCCGTGGGGGCTGCGACCCGCGCCCGCCCTCGCGGCGACGGCGATGATGGGCATCGGCGCGGTCTGGTTCCTGGTCGAGATCAACCGCCAAGGCCCGGCCGGGGTCGCCGAACGCCTCGTGACGTGCATGCAGTCCGTGTGGCCCTTCGTGGTGGTCGCCTCCTGTCTCGCCCGCCGCGAGAACGGCACGCCCGCGAGGTGACGGGGGAGCCGCCTTCCCGATGCCGTGGCCGGCTGCCCGCCGGGAGCGTCGGCCACGCAAGCGCGACCGCCCGTAATCGCTCATACGTTCGGTTGTTCGGTTAGGCTGGATCCATGACCGCAGCACGACCGCGCATGCCCGGCCTGCAGGGCTCCCTCTTCGACCAGGGCGCCGACATCGGTCCCGGTCCGCTGGGCGGCGGCCGGCGGGTCGCGCTCGACGCGGGGGCCTGGGTCGACCACCTCCCCGGCTGGTTCCACGGCGCCGACGCGCTGTTCGAGGAGCTGGCCTCGGGCGTCCCGTGGCAGGCCGAGGAGCGCACGATGTACGACAACGTGGTCGCCGTTCCCCGCCTTCTCGCCTATTACCGGGAGGGCGCTCCGCTTCCGCACCCCGCTCTTCTCGAAGCCCGCGAGGCCCTGAGCGCCCATTACGCCGCCGAGCTCGGTGAACCCTTCGTCACCGCCGGCCTCTGTCTCTACCGGGACGGCCGCGACAGCGTCGCGTGGCACGGCGACCGCATGGGACGCTCCGCCACGCACGACACCATGATCGCCATCCTCTCCCTCGGAGACCCCCGGGACCTCGCCCTCCGGCCCCGCGGGGGAGGCCCCGTCGCGCTCCGTCTCCCCTTGGGCCACGGCGACCTCGTGGTGATGGGCGGCTCCTGTCAACGCACCTGGGAACACGCCGTACCGAAGACGACCCGCGCGGTCGGACCGCGTATCAGCGTCCAGTTCCGCCCCCGTGGCGTCGGCTGACACCGGGACGGTCACCGCCGAGGGGCCTGCGGTGCGACCGCGCCCCGCGTCTCCGGGGCCATGTCCCCGGCCCTGGGGAAGGCGTGTCACCGGCACCGCATACCATGACCGCTCATGAGCGCGAGCGAGGACCGAAGACCCCTGGTCGACGGGCGTTTCCAACTGATCTCCCGGCTGGGCAGCGGCGGCATGGGCACCGTCTGGAGGGCGCGTGACGTCGCCCTCCAGCGCGATGTCGCCCTCAAGGAGGTCCGCCCGCCCGACCCCGCCATCGAGGAGGCGAACCCCGGCCTCGCGGCCCAACTGCGCGAACGGGCCGTCCGCGAGGCGCGGGCCCTCGCGCGGCTCTCCAACCCGCACGTCGTGACGATCCATCACATCGTCGAACCGCAGGACGGCTCGCACCCCTGGATCGTCATGGAGCTCGTCGAGGGCCGTTCGGTCCACGAGCGGCTCGCCGAGGGCCCGATGTCCGTCCCCGAGGTCCTCGCCCTGGGGCGGGAGGTGCTGTCCGCGCTGCGCGCCGCGCATGCCGCCGGCATCCACCACCGCGACGTGAAGCCCGCCAACGTCCTGCTCCGCCCCCAGGGAAGCGCCGTCCTCACGGACTTCGGCATCGCCGTGCTCAGCGAGGCGACGTCCCGGCTGACCGCCACGGGCGACCTGATCGGCTCGGCCGAGTTCATCGCCCCCGAGCGCGTACGGGGAGAGGAGGGCAACCCGGCCTCCGACCTGTGGTCGCTCGGCATGCTCCTGTACGTGGCGGCGGAGGGCCACCACCCGCTGCGCCGGGCCACCAGCCTGGCGACCGTGGTCGCCGTGCTCGACGACCCGATCCCCGCGCCGGTGAGGTCCGGCGCGCTGGCGCCGGTACTCACCCGGCTCCTCGTCCGTGACCCCGCTGCGCGGCCCGACGGGGCGCAGCTGGAACAGCTGCTCGCCGACGCCGAGTCCCGGCAGTCCGGCACCTGGACCCCTGCCGGTGCGACTCCCGGTGCGACCCCTGCCGGCGCGACCCCCGCCGGTGCGGCCCCTGCCGGATCGACTCCCGCCGGTGCGGCCCCCGGCGCGTTCGGCCCGCCGCACCACCCTCACCCCGCGTACGCGGGACCGCCCGCCGCCCCGGCGTGGCAGGCCCCGACCGTTCCGTCCCACGCCTCCCCGGCCGGCGGCGGGTTCGGGCCGGCGGCGCCGCCGGCCCCGCGCCGGGTGAACCGCCGACCCGCCCTGATCGCCGCCTCCGTCGCCCTGGCGCTCACGGTGGCCGTCGTCGGTGTCGTGAACCTGATCCCCGACGGCGACTCGGACCCCGACGCCAAGGGCGGCGCGACCCCGACGACCTCGGCGAGTGGCCCGGTCCGCGCCGCCGACGACCCGTCCAACGCCGCGTCGACGCAGCCGAGTACGCCCTCCGCGCCCCGCGGGACCCTCCTCACGACGGCCGACGCGCGCGCCGTCATCGCGTCGTTCCGCGAGGTCAGCGGCTCGACGACGATGAAGGAACTGACGATCTACGAGGACTACGCCCTGGCCGAGATCCCGACCAAGCCCGGCGCGAAGACCTACGACGAGTACGAGTACCGCGACGGGGTCGCCCGCAGGACCGGACCCGGAGGAACCATCGACGGGGCCGACGAGCAGCCCTTCGACGTCTCCGCGATGCCCTGGGACACCCTCCCCGCGCTGATGAAGCGCGGCGACGGCGAACTGAAGGTGGAGCGCCCGACCATGCGCTACGTCGTCGTCAAGGGCTGGACCTTCAACGACGACCGCCCGACGCTGTTCTTCTACCTCATCAACGAGTACAGCGCGGTCGGCTACCTCGCGGCCGACAGCAAGGGAAAGGTCGTGTCGAGCCACCCCGCGTCCTGACGGCCCTGGCGACGCCGGGAGAGAGCGGCGACGAAATCCGCACCTGAAGTAGCTTACGACCACTGATTCGTAAGTTACTTCAGGGTTTTGCTTAAAAAAGCATGGCCCACTGTCTTGCATGCCGACGTGCCCGTCCGCGAGGATCTGTGTCCGGCCCGGGCCTCCACGGCCCCGGTCCCGTACGCCTCCATGTCTGGATGCCTGGCCGCGCACCGGAAACCCCGTGCCGCCAGCCGGTGAACCGCCCGATCAGCGCGGCCGCCCGGATGCCCCGTTCGAGGCTCTCCCCGCGCGACCCGGCGTCGCGCCTCTCATTCACCTACCCTCAGGCAAGGCAGAGATGGCACCACTGGCCCCGCGGAGGCGACCCCGCACCACCACGCATCCGGTGGACGAGGTCCTCCCCCTTCCCACCCTCACGCTCTACGGCTTCCAGCACGTCCTGGCGTTCTACGCCGGTGCGGTGCTCGTGCCGGTGATCCTGGGGAACAGCCTCGGGCTCTCCCGGCAGGAGCTCGTCTACCTCATCAACGCCGACCTGGTCACCGCCGGGATCGCCACCATCATCCAGGCGTGGGGCTTCTGGCGGATCGGCGCCCGGCTGCCGCTCGTCCAGGGCGCTACCTTCACCGCCGTCTCGCCCATGATCGCCATCGGCCAGGGCGCGGGCGGTGGCACCGCCGGGCTCCTGGTGGTCTACGGCGCGGTCATCACCGCCGGTGTCGCGGCCTTCCTCCTCGCCCCGTTCACGGGCAGGCTGACCGCGTACTTCCCCCCGATCGTCACCGGCACCCTCCTGACGGTCATCGGCATCGTCCTCATACCGGTGGCGCTCCAGGACGTCGGCGGCGGCGCGGCGCTCGTCGACGGGCCCCGCTTCGGGGACCACGCCAGCCTTGCCTACGCGGGAGGAACACTCCTCTTCATCCTGCTCGTGGTGCGGTTCGGCGGTCCCTTCCTGCGGAGTGTCGCCGTCCTGCTCGGACTGGTCGGCGGCACCACCGTCGCCTGGCTGCTCGGTGACGCCGACCTCGGAGCGGTCGAGCAGGCCGACTGGCTCGGCGTCAGCACCCCCTTCCACTACGGCCTGCCGCACTTCTCGCTCTTCCCGATGCTCGCCATGGTCGTCGTCATGCTCATCACCATGGTGGAGACGACCGGAGACGTGTACGCCATGGGTGAGATCACCGACCGGCACGTCGACGGCGAGACGGTCAGCCGCGCGCTGCGGGCCGACGGAGTCGCCACGGTACTGGGCGGAGTGTTCAACTCCTTCCCCTACGTGGCGTTCGCGGAGAACATCGGACTGGTCCGGATCTCCCGCGTCACCAGCCGGTTCGTCGTGGTCGCGGCAGGCGTCCTCATGATCCTTCTCGGCCTCGTGCCGAAGGCCGGCGCGGTGGTGGCCTCCGTTCCCCACCCCGTGCTCGGCGCCGCCGCCGTCGTGATGTTCGGCATGGTCGCCTCCGTCGGCATCCAGATCCTCGCCAAGGTCGACCTCAAGCAGGAACGCAACGCGCTCATCCTGGCCGTCAGCCTCGGGGCGGCGATGCTCCCCACCGCTGTGGCGCCGTTCTTCGAGCGCATGCCGACCGAGGTGCGAGCCGTCCTGGGCAGCGGGATCACCCTCGGTACCCTCTCGGCCGTCCTGCTCAACCTCTTCTTCCACGTGTTCGAGAACCGTCGCAAGCGGGAGGACATCGACTGGGACGGACTGGCCGCGTACGAGGAGGGGACGGGTCCGCAGACCGGCACGGCCCGCTGACAACACCCCGCGACCGGCGGAGCGGCGGCCCGGCGGAGCCCCGGCTCCCGGGCCCGCCGCTCCGCCGCAGCCCGCCCCCGCCGAGCCGCCACCCGAGGTGATCCCTCCATGTCCCACCCGCCCTTCTCCCCGGACCACGCACGGGCCGCCCGGCTGCGCATCGGTCTCACTCCCGAACAGGTCGTCGCCGCCATGGGGCAGCTGGGCGTACACCGCCCGGTGGCCGCCGTCCTCTCCTGGGAGGCCGGAGTGGTGGCCCCCTCGGAGGCCGAACTCTTCGCCCTGGCCGACGCGCTGTGGTGCGCCGTCCCGGAGATCATGGCGCTGAGGCCGCGTTCCCTGCGCGAACACCGGCTGGCGAGGAAGTTCACCGCGCGGCGGCTGGCGGAGCGCATCGGCATGGACGCGGACGCCTACGCGCGTGCCGAGAGAGACCATCGCTGGGGCGGAACCGACCGGCAGACCCTGGGCCTCGCGGACGCCCTGGGGCTCGAACCCGACGAACTGCTGCGCGTCATCCGCCGGGCGGGCGACCTCGACGGTCTGCTCCGCCAGGCCGTCGAAGGACGCTGGAAGCAGCACACCACCGCGCTGGCCCGGCTCTCCGGCGCCCCCGAGCGCGCGGTAGCGCGGGCGCTGCGGACCCTGCACCAGGAGTACGCCGGCTTCAACGAGCGCTACATGGGCCATCTCGTCGCCCGCAACGACAACGCGCGCCTGCGGGAGATCGCGACGGAACGCGCCGCCTGGCTGCTCGCCCTGACGGACCGCTTCCTCCTCCTCGCCGGGGCCGACTCCGACGGCCCGGCGCCTCGCTGACCCTCTCGCTCCACCACCACCGGACACGTCGTCGACCCGCCGGAACCGGCCGAACGGCCGCCGGACGCGCCCCCGACGCGTGTCCGGCGCAATCGGTTCCGTGATCACGATCACTCTGTTGATCGAGGACCCGTGTCAACCGGACGCCTGGTGCCGGGCGTATGCGTGGTGAAGCGAAAGATCCGGGAGTGAGTGGTGACCGTTGAGGAGTTCGAGGCGTTCTACGAGCAGGCGGCCGCGCGACTCACAGGGCAGCTGTACGTGATGCTGGGCGATCTGTACGAGGCTCAGGACGTCGTGCAGGAGGCGTTCGTCAAGGGGTGGAGCCGGCGTCGGCAGCTCGACCGCGAGGGGCAGCCGGAGGCGTGGATCCGTACGGTCGCCTGGCGCCTCGCCGTGAGCCGCTGGCGCTTCCGCCGGCGCGCGTCGGAGGCATGGGACCGCGCGGGCGCCCCGCCACCGGTCGAGGGCCCCGGCCCCGAGCATGTGGTGCTCATCGAGGCGTTGCGTGACCTGCCCGCGCAACAGCGCCGCACGGTGACGCTGCACTACCTGTGCGACCTGAGCGTCGAGCAGATCGCGGGTGAGACCGGTCAGTCCGCCAGCACCGTCAAGACGCATCTGGTCCGCGGCCGACTCGCCCTCGCCGACCGTCTGCAGCCCCGGAACGCCGAGGAGGACCCCGGTGCGTGAACCCCAGGAACCACAGGACCCCCTGCGCGAGCTGTTCCGGCAGGCGGCCGCGTCCGGGCAGTCCCGCGCCCGCGCCGTGCCCGTGGCGCGGATCGCCGAACGCGGCCGACGCGCACACCGGCGACGAGTCGCCCTCGCCGCGGGAGCCGCGTGCCTGCTCTTCGCCGGTGGGGGAGCGACCCTGGCCGCGCTCCTGCCGGACGCGCCGGCGCCCGTCCTGCCGGCCACCAGCCCCTCGCCCGACGCGCCGTCCCCTTCGGAGACCCGGCCGCCGCTGAGCACCACGACATCGCCGCCGCCGTCCGGCAGGGGTACCTCCGGCGATCCGTCGGCCACCGCGACACACCCGTCGGGCCGGGCGACCACCACCGCCCCCTGACCTCCGACGCCCCGCACCGCGACGATCCGCCGTCGCGCGATCCGCCCTGCCCTCCCCTTCCCACGAGAGTCCTCCATGTCTGTGATATCCCTCCGGTCGCCCAGGGCCGGGGAAGAGACGGCGGCCCCTTCCGTACCCCCGTCCCGCCACGCCTTCCGCCCCCGGCTGAGCGCCGAGGACCGGGACGTGCTGTGGCTGTACCTGCTCACCCGTGCGGCCCTGTGGACCACGGCGTACGGCGTGCGCTGGCTCTTCCCCTCCGACGCCGCCACCCATGACCCGGGCTCCGTCCTCGCCCCGTTCGAGCGGTGGGACTGGGGGCACTTCCTGAACGTGGCGCGGGACGGCTACTTCCCCGCGGGAAGGGGCCCGTGGGACACCGACTGGGACAACCGCGAAGCCTTCTTCCCCGGCTTCCCCCTCGCCCTGCGCGCCGTACACACCGTCGTCCCGAACTGGACCGCGGCCGGACTGCTGATCTCCCTCGTCGCCGGCGCCGTCGCCGTCCTGGCGCTCGCGCGGGTCGCGCGCCTCCATCTGCCCGACGACGGCGCCGGCCGACGGACGGTGCGGCTCCTGCTGCTCTCGCCGTGCGCGATCTTCCTCGCCGCCGGCTACAGCGAGGCGCTCTTCCTCGCCCTCGCCCTGCCGGCCTGGCTCGCCGCGCACCGCCGCCACTGGCCCCTCGCCGCCACCCTGGCCGCCCTGGCGACGACCGTCCGCGTCAGCGGTCTCTTCCTGGCGGCCGCGCTCGCCCTGCACTTCGCCCTGACCGCCCGTACCCGCGCCGCGTGGCGACCGGCGCCCTGGCTCGCCCTGCCGGCCGTGCCCGCCTTCCTCTACGCCTGGTACCTGCACTCCCGCACCGGCGACTGGATGGCGTGGAATCACGCCCAGGAACGCGGGTGGTACCGCCGGTTCCACACGCCCTGGGAAGCCTGGGGCAACACCTGGGAGTCGGCCTTCGGCCACGTCCAGACCACCGGATACGCCGCCATGTTCCAGGCCGAGCTCCTCGCCATGGTCGTCGGACTGGCGCTGACGGGCCTGCTGGTCCGGCGCCGACGCTGGCCCGAGGCCGCCTACATCGGCCTCAGCCTGTGGGCGCTCGGCACCTCGTACTGGTACACCTCGATCCCCCGGGCGACCCTCCTGTGGTGGCCGCTCTGGATCATCCTCGCCGCCTGGAGCCTGCGCTCACCGCGCTTCGCCACCGCGTACCTCTGTCTCGCCGCCCCGCTGTCGACGCTGTTCGCCCTCACCTTTCTGACCGGGCGCTGGGCCGGCTGACCCGTCGACGATCTTGATGCGTGCCGGAGGCAACCTCCGTCCACGGGCCCGCGTCCTACCGGGCGTGACCGAGCTCGACGACTCCGCTTCCGCAGACCCGTCCATCGATGAAGGGGACGTGCGCCCGGGCCCGTTGTGGCGCCACGCCCTGTGGGTGGCCGGCATCGCCGCCGCCGCGGTGGCGGTGGGCTGGGCCACCTCCCTCTTCCGGATCGGACCCGAGCGGTACGGCCTCCCGCCCGCCGCCCCCGGTGCGCTGTGGCCGTACCTGGTCGCCTGGGCCGTGATCGGCGTCCTCATCGCGGCGGTGCTGCGGACCGCCGCCGCCAAGGTTCCCGTCTACGCGCCGGGGCGGATCGCGGCCGTACTCACCTACGGCGGCACCCGGCTCTCGCTGGGCTGGCGCCCGGAGGCGCCCGTCCTCTGCGGCATGGCCGCGGCCGCGCTGATCGCGGCGTCCGTCTGGTGCGCCATCGCGCTGCGCTCGCCGACGCGGACCCCTGGCGAGACCACCACCGCGGACGGGTAGCTCCGCCCCGCCCGCACCCGGTTTCGAGCGCTCATTGAGAAAACCCCGCAGAATTCTTCGTACTTTCCGTTATCGTCCCCACGCCTCGCGGTCTCCCAGGTGTTGGGCATCGACGACCGGCAGGACGAACAGGGTGGTTCAGGGCATGGGCGCACAGCACGGTACGGAGCTGGTCAGGTCGGCGCAGAGCGGGGACCTGTGGGCACAGGACCGGCTCATCGCCACCTACCTCCCGCTCGTCTACAACATCGTGGGGCGCGCGATGAACGGCCACCACGATGTCGACGACGTCGTGCAGGAGACCATGCTGCGCGCGCTCGACGGACTCGGCGGGCTGCGCTCGCCGGACAGCTTCCGGTCCTGGCTCGTGGCCATCGCCATGAACGCCATACGCAACCACTGGCGCGCGCAGCAGTCCGGCCCGCGCCCCGACGTCCTCGACGACGTACGCGACCTCGCCCACCCCGGGGCGGACTTCGTGGACCTGACCGTCGTCCGGCTGAACCTGTCCGGCCAGCGGCGCGAGACCGCCGAGGCGACCCGCTGGATGGAGCCGGACGACAGCGCCCTGCTGTCCCTGTGGTGGCTGGAGTGCGCCGGTGAGCTGACCCGGCACGAGGTGGCGACGGCCCTCGAACTGACCTTGGAGCACACCGCGGTCCGGGTGCAGCGGATGAAGGCACAGCTGGAGGCCGCCCGCGTCGTCGTACGGGCCCTGTCGGCGCAGCCGCTCTGTCCCACGCTGCGGTCCGAGCTCGGCGGGTGGGACGGCCGCCCCTCCGCGCTCTGGCGCAAGCGCATCGCCAGGCACGCCCGCGGCTGCGCGCACTGCGCCGGCCTGTGGACCGGACTCGTACCGGCCGAGGGGCTGCTCGCCGGGCTGCTGCTGGTGCCGCCGGCGGGGCTGCTGCTCGCGAGCGTCCGGGAGAGCGCCGGCTTCGGGCTCGCCGCGACGGCCACGGAGTACGGGGGCGGGAGCACCGTCGGGCCGGAGGGTTCCTCCGACCCGGCGGCCGACACCGCGCACATGCCGGCCGTGACGGAGGGTGCGCCCCGGCCCGCCACGACCGGCGGGCGGCACAAGGCCGGGGGGTCGCATGCGGCACAGGGCACCCGCGGCGACCGCCGCAGGCGGGAGCAGCAGCGGAAGCGCGGCCGCCGCCGCGCCGTCGTCGCCGCGGGCATCGCCGTGGTCGCCGTCGCCGGCGGGTCCTTCCACCTGATCACCGGCCCCCAGGACGATGTCGAGGCCCTGGACGCGGTGGACTCGAAGCAGGCGGGGACGCAGGGGAACCTCCTCTCCTCCTCGCCGTCGCCGACCACCGCCTCCGCGTCGGCCACCGCGTCGGCCTCCACCTCGCCCACCCCGAGCAGGAGCGCCTCCCCCTCGGCGAGCCGTACCGCCGCACCCCGCACCGCGAAACCGGCGCCCACCCGCACCACCGCACCCGCGCCCAAGCCGAAGTCCACGAAGACGACGGGGGGTTCGGGCGGGGACTCCACCACCGCCGGCGAAGTGATCAGCATCGTCAACTCCGAGCGGGCGAAGGCGGGTTGCGGTCCCCTCACCGAGAACTCCCTGCTGACCCAGGCCGCGCAGGGCCACTCCGTCGACATGGCCGCGCGGAACTTCTTCGACCACACCAACCCGGACGGCGACGGCCCGGGCGAACGCGTCACGGCCACCGGATACCGCTGGTCGACCTACGGCGAGAACATCGCCATGGGGCAGCGGACCCCGGCCGACGTGATGGAGTCCTGGATGAACAGCCCCGGCCACCGGGCGAACATCCTGAACTGCTCCTTCAAGGAGATCGGCATCGGCATCCACTCCGAGGGCGGCCCCTACTGGACGCAGGTCTTCGGAGCGCGCTGAGTCCCGGGGCGGCCGCCGGACCGGGGTACTCGTCGGCGGTGCCGACCGGCGCCTCCCGGCCACCGTTCGTGGCCGTTCACAGCCATCCGCAGCGCTGCGCCTGCAGGGCCATCTGGAATCGGTTCGCGGCGCCCAGCCGGGCCATCAGGATCTGCAGGCGGCGAAAGAGCGTGCGGCGGCTGACGCCCAGCTCGCGGGCGATGGCCTCGTCGCTCGCGCCGCCCGCCAGGAGCCAGAGCAGCCGGCGGTCCGCCGGCGGCAGGCCGCCCGGACGGCTCGTGCCGCCGTGGAACGGCAGGGCGTTCGACCAGGACTGCTCGAAGAGCGCGACGAGGGCGGAGAGCAGCCCGCACGGCTGCACGACCAGCATGGTGTTGTGGACGTCCGCCTCCTTGATCGACAGCGACACCAGCGCGTACGCCTCGTCGATGATCACCAGCTTGACCGGCAGCGACGGCAGCACCCGGGCCTCCTCGCCGGCCGCGATGCACGGCTCGATGGCCTCCTTGAGATGGCCCGGATGCTCCAGCGACTCCCGTGCGTACACGACACGCTGCCGCACCCCGCGGGCGAGCGTGGCCAGCGCGTCCTCCGTGGCGCCGGGGAGCGGGAAGTACGGCGGTGACTCGAACTGACGGATCTCCTCGCGGGCGCTGGCCCACGCGTGGCGCATCCGCGGGCCGACCGCGTCCCCGGTGACGACCTCGACGAGATGGTCGTTGTACGCGGCCAGGCGGTGACGCCGGAAGGACTCGAAGGCGCCGCCGACGGCGATCCGCGACTCCTCCAGCTCGGCCGCCCGGTGCCGGGCGAGGATCTCCAGGCCGGCGGCGGGCGGAACGGGCGCCGCCACGTCCCCGTCCTCCTCCGCCGCACAGGCCAGGCCGGCGTCCACCAGCACGTCGTAGGCGGCGGTGAGCTCCGCGCCACCCAGGCGGGCGGCGGCCCCGATCACGCTCAGGGGAGCGGGCGCCTCGGTGAGCAGCGCCAGATAGACGCGGCACGCGGCCTCGTCGATGCCCAGAAGCCGCAGGGCCTCGCCGAGTCTCGCGTTCGTCATGCCTCGCATTATCGGCCGCTTCCCGGGCCGCGTGTGGCCGATCAGTGCCAGTGGCACCACTCGGCCCCGGACGGGCGACGCGCGGGCTACCGTCCAGGCGCCGCCGAGGACCGGCGGCCGCGAGACACCCACCGGGAAGAAGGGGCACACCGTGGCAAAGGGCCGAAAGAACGGTCTGTACGCAGGGATCTCGGACGAACTCTCCGCGCTGATGCGAACGGGCTGGGCGGACACCGAGCGACACGATCTGCGGCTCGACGAGCAGGCCCCGTACGCGGCCGCGCGCCGGGCCGCGCTCTCCGCGCGCTTCCCGGGCGAGCGGCTCGTGATCCCCTCGGGGAACCTCAAGGTCCGCTCGAACGACGATCCCTACCCCTTCCGCCCGTACTCCGGCTATGTGCACATGACCGGGGACCAGGCGCGGGACGGCGCGCTCGTCCTCGAACCCCGGGCCGACGGCGGCCACGACGCCTTCTGCTACCAGCTGCCGCGGGACGGCAGGGGCGACGACGAGTTCTGGACCGGTCCGACGGCGGAGCTCTGGATGGGACGCCGCCGCTCCCTCGCCGAGTCGGAGCGGGTGCTCGGCCTGTCCTGCCGCGACGTCCGCGGCGCCGCCGGCGACCTGGCCGCCGGCGCCGGGGCGCCCACCAGGATCGTGCGCGGTGTCGACCCCGCGCTCGAAGCCGCCGTCACCACCGACGCGGAGCGTGACGAGGAGCTGGCGGAGGCCCTGAGCGATCTCCGGCTCGTCAAGGACGCGTGGGAGCTCGCCGAGATGCGCAAGGCCGTCGACTCCACCGTGCGCGGATTCACCGACGCGATCGGGGAGCTGTCACGGGCGGTCGCCTCGTCCGAGCGGTGGATCGAGGGCACCTTCTTCCGCCGCGCGCGCCTCGAAGGCAACTCCGTCGGCTACGGCTCGATCTGCGCTGCGGGCGAGCACGCCACGATCATGCACTGGACGGACAACGACGGTCCGGTGCGCCCGGGGGAGCTGCTCCTCCTCGACGCCGGGGTGGAGACCCGCACGCTCTACACCGCCGACGTCACCCGCACCCTGCCGATCAGCGGCACCTTCACCCCCGTGCAGCGCGAGGTCTACGACGCGGTGTACGAGGCGCAGGAGGCGGGCATCGCGGCGGTGAAGCCGGGCGCCCACTACCGGGACTTCCACGAGGCGTCCCAGCGCCATCTGGCGGAGCGGCTCGTCGACTGGGGCTTCATCCAGGGGCCCGCCGACCGCGCGTACGAGCTGGGGCTCCAGCGCCGCTTCACCATGGCCGGCACCGGCCACATGCTGGGCCTGGACGTCCACGACTGCGCGCAGGCGCGGAACGAGGGGTACGTGGACGGGGTCCTCGAACCCGGCATGGTGCTCACCGTCGAACCCGGCCTCTACTTCCAGCCGGACGATCTCACGGTGCCCGAGGAGTGGCGGGGCATCGGCGTCAGGATCGAGGACGACCTGGTCGTCACCGACGAGGGCCACGAGAACCTGTCGGCGGGCCTGCCGCGGTCCGCGGACGAGGTCGAGGCGTGGATGGCCCGCGTCGCGGGCTGATCGGGACGTGGGAAGGCCCGGTGCCGGACACGGGGGATACCCGGCACCGGGCCACGGTTGAAGATTCTACAAGCTGCCCGGGTGTCCCCGCGCCCGGGTGTCCCCGCGCCCGGGTGTCCCCGCGCCCGGGTGTCCCCGCGCCCGGGTGTCCCCGCGCCCGGGTGTCCCCGCGCCCGGGCGCGTCGTCCACAGGTTCACCCGGCGGGTCCGGGAGTGTCGGTGGACGCGGCTAGGCTTCAGGAATGGCCCTCTCCGATGCTTCCGCCGAGATCTCCGACGCCACCCGGGTGCTCCACCGAGTGTTCGGATACAGCTCCTTCCGGGGCGAACAGGAGGCGATCGTCGAGCAGGTCGTCGGTGGCGGCGACGCCCTCGTCCTGATGCCGACCGGCGGCGGCAAGTCGCTCTGCTATCAGATCCCGGCGCTCGTCAGAGAAGGCACCGGAGTCGTGATCTCGCCGCTGATCGCCCTGATGCAGGACCAGGTCGACGCGCTGACGGCCCTCGGCGTGCGCGCCGGATTCCTGAACTCGACACAGGATCCGTACGAGCGGCAGGCCGTCGAGCAGGCGTTCCTCGCGGACGAGCTCGACCTGCTCTACCTGGCACCCGAGCGCCTGCGCACGGAAGGCACCCAGCGGCTCCTCGACCGCGGCACGGTCTCGCTCTTCGCCATCGACGAGGCGCACTGCGTCTCCCAGTGGGGCCACGACTTCCGGCCCGACTACCTCGCGCTGTCCATGCTGCACGAACGCTGGCCGAAGGTGCCCAGGATCGCCCTGACCGCGACCGCCACCGAGGCCACCCACGCCGAGATCGCGGCCCGCCTGGGGCTGGAGGACGCCCGGCACTTCGTCGCCAGCTTCGACCGCCCGAACATCCAGTACCGCATCGTCCCCAAGAACAACCCCACCAAGCAGCTCCTCGACCTGATCCGCACCGAGCACGCGGGCGACGCCGGAGTGGTCTACTGCCTCTCCCGCGCTTCGGTGGAGAAGACCGCCGCGTTCCTGGTCGAGCACGGCGTCGACGCCGTGCCGTACCACGCGGGCATGGACGCCCGCGCCCGCGCGGCGAACCAGGCCAGGTTCCTGCGCGGGGACGGGGTCGTGGTGGTGGCCACCATCGCCTTCGGCATGGGCATCGACAAGCCGGACGTCCGCTTCGTGGCCCACCTCGACCTGCCGAAGTCGGTCGAGGGGTACTACCAGGAGACCGGCCGGGCCGGCCGCGACGGCGAGCCGGCCACCGCGTGGCTGGCGTACGGGCTGCAGGACGTCGTCCAGCAGCGCAAGCTCATCGACGGCTCCGAGGGCGACGAGGCGCACCGCCGCGGCCTGGCCATGCACCTGGACGCCATGCTCGCGCTCTGCGAGACGGTCGAGTGCCGCCGGGTGCGGCTGCTGGCCTACTTCGGCCAGCGCGGCGAACCGTGCGGCAACTGCGACACCTGTCTGACCCCGGGAGAGTCCTGGGACGGCACCGTCGCCGCGCAGAAGCTGCTGTCCACGGTGTGGCGGCTGGCGAAGGAGCGGCGCCAGAAGTTCGGCGCGGGCCAGATCATCGACATCCTGCAGGGCAAGAAGACGGCCAAGGTCATCCAGTTCGACCACGACGCCCTCTCGGTCTTCGGCGTCGGCGCCGACCTGGGCACCGCGGAGTGGCGCGGGGTCGTGCGCCAGCTCCTGGCGCTGCGGCTGCTGGCGGTGGAGGGCGAGTACGGCACGCTGGTGCTGACGGACGAGAGCGGCGAGGTGCTGGGCGGCCGCCGTACCGTCCAGATGCGCAAGGAGAAGGCGGTCCCCGCCCAGGCCCGGAAGGAAGCGCGCTCGGGCAAGGGCGCGCGGGTGCCGGTCGACCTGCCCGCCGAGGCCGTCCCGGTCTTCGAGGCCCTCCGCGCCTGGCGTGCCGCGACGGCGAAGGAACAGGGCGTTCCGGCCTACGTCGTCTTCCACGACGCGACGCTGCGGGAGATCGCGACCCGACAGCCCACCACGATCGCCGAGCTGGGCACCGTCGGAGGCGTCGGCGAGGCCAAGCTCACCAAGTACGGCGACGGAGTCCTGGAGACCCTGGGCCGGGGCGGGGCCCCCGACGCGCCGGCGACGCGCGTGCCGGCGTCCTCGGAGCCGTTCTCCGACGACGAGCTGCCCCCCGACCCGGACGAGGGGCTGGAGGAGCCGCCCTGGGAGGACTGGCAGTAGGCCGGCCCGTCGTCAGGGGCCCGCTCCCACGTCGATGGACGGAGGAGCGGGCCACTCCTCGGACAGCCCGAGCCCGACGACGCTCTCCAACGGCTCCCCGTACGTCCGCCCGGGGTCCTCGCTCGTGAGGAACCAGCACTCGAAGTGGTCGTCGAGCACGCCCTGGGCCGAGGCCAGATAGAGCGTGAACAGCGGGTCCTCGGCGATGCCCAGCTCGCGCAGGCCCGCGACCCGCGGCGCGTCGCCCACGACGAGCCGCGCACGGGCCCGCCTGCCGAACGCGATGTCGGCCTCCCCGTCGAGGTAGACGGAGGACTTCATCAGCATCCCGCGGAAGGCGCAGTAGTTCACCGCGCCCAGCCTCAGCGGCAGCGCCGTCGCCGGTGGGCGCGCGATCTCGATGTACATCCCGAGCCGCCCGTCGACCTCGTACTGGCTCGACACCGCGGAGTCGCCGACCTTGAAGTCCAGCCGCGCCCGGTGTTTCGGCATCCCCCAGACGCCCTTGCCGCCCTTGACCGAGATCTCGCTGCTCACGGGCAGGTCGAGCACGTACTGCCCGGTGCCGAACGTGCCGCGCAGCAGCCCCGGCAGCAGCGGCGGAGCCGGCCGCGCGCCGTGCGTGCAGGCGATCGCGATCGAGTACTCGATGTACCGGCCGATGTCCGTCCGCAGATAGTTGACGACGGTGACGAGGAGGAGGCCCTTGCCGCCGGGCAGCGCGACGGGGTGCAGCTCGTCGCCCGGCAGCATCCGGGCGGCCGCGGCACGGTCGATGGTGAACCCGGCCATCAGGGCGGGGGTGTCGACCGAGTCGACGGGCAGCTCGAAGGGGATGCCGTCGACCAGGGCGTGGCGTCCGGCGAGCCGGCGCTGCCGGCGCGGCACCGGGGACGGCACGGCCGACAGCCCCAGCCGGGCCAGGCGCAGCATCCTGTTCATCGAGCGAGCTCCTCAAGGATCAGCGGGAACGTGTCGGTCGCCGCGCGGTGGCCGAGGAACACGTCGAGGTGGCCGTATCCGGGCAGCGTGTGCAGGCTGTCGCGGCCGGGCCGGTGCCTGTTCAGGAAGTCGTACGTGCGCTGCTGGCTCTCGGCCAGGAAGCAGCGGTTGTCCTCGCCGGCGAGGAGCACGATCCGCGCGTCGGTCCTCGGCGCCCGGTCGGCGAAGGACGCGGGGAGTCCCTCGATGCCCTCCGTCGACACCAGCTGCCCGGCCCGGACGCACCGGTTCATCTGGGCGAAGAACGTCATCGGGACGTCGGCGAACTCGCCGCGGATCCAGTCGTGCGTCGTCGCGTCGAGATTCGCGTGGGACCAGAGCGCCGGCCAACCGCTGCCGTACGTGAAACTCACCATGCGGCACACCGAGTTCCGGCACTCGGGGTGCGTCGCCCGGACGAACCACACCATCACGCGGGAGAGCGGACCGGCCGGCCGGTCCCCCCACGCGGGCGAGACGGAGGGCATCAGGCGGCCGATGACCGGCGCGAGGCGGGCCAGCTTGAACGTCGAGAGGCGTGGGACGACCGGATGGAGCGACACGGCGTTGCTGACCACCGTCTCCACCTCGGGGAGCAGCCCCGCCGACAGGGCCATCATGAAGGACGTCGAACCCTGGCAGTGCACCACGGCCTTGAGCCGGTCCCTGCCCGTCGCCTCCAGCACGTGCGCCACCGCCGCGGGATGGTCGTACGCCGCCGCCTGGTCCAGCGTCCACGGCACCGGGTCGAGATCGATCGACGCGCGCCAGTTCAGCAGCCACACGTCCCAGCCGTCGTCGAGCAGGGCGTCGACGAAGGTGCGCCGCAGGGGCGGCCGGAACAACTCGGCCCGCACCCCGGCACCGTGCACGACGAGGACCGGACCACGCGTGGGCGGGCGGACGCCCCGTACGCGCACCAGCGTCAGCGGACGCCCGTCGAGCGCGGTCAGCGGCCGCACCTCGGTGACGTGGTCACGGCGGGTCGTCGGCCTGGACGGCGTGCTCGGCTCGGGAGTGCCGGTCATGGGCGTTCACGCTCCCCGGGAGATCACGACGGGATCCTCGATCAGCCGCACGGCCGGCATCCCGGTGGGCACCGGCCGCTTCCCGCCGGACGGCCCGTCACGAAGCTCCCACTCGCGGCAGATCCTCTCCAGCACCAGCGGATAGAGGGTGAGGTCGCCGCCCGGCGCGATGCGCAGCCGGAGGAACCCCTTGTGGTCCTCGATGGACTGGCCGGACATCTGCCACTCCGCGACCTGGCCGCCCTTCGCGCAGAGCACCCACAGCGCGAAGACGCCGGAGCCCACGACGGCGCCCAGCACGGCGGCGACGGCCAGGCACAGGAGGAGCACCAGCCAGCCGTCCCAGGAGGCCGGGAAGGGAACGGCCACGGTGACGGCCAGCGCGCCGAGCGCGACCAGCGCCTGCGAGAGCGTCGCGACCGCCGGGCCCGACGGCGGGGCCGCCCTGCGCCGCCGGAGCAGACGGCCGAGGAACCCGAGCACGAGCAGGGCCCCGGCCACCCCCAGGCACACCGCGCAGAAGCCCCAGAAGTCGGCGAGACCCGCCCGGCGCACCGCGTCCACGGGCCGCAGTACCCCCTCCGCCAAGGCGAACAGGAAGCACAGCAGCAGGAAGAGGAAGGCGTGCAGGACGGCGGCCAGCTTGGCGAAGCCGAGGTTGCGCCACGGCAGCCAGCGCCCCGACCACGGCACGGCGATGCCCCGGGCGAGCCGGCGGGACTCCTCGGCGTCCGGGTACGTCCTGCCCGTCCGCGCGAACTCCGCCGGCGGCTCGTCCTTGTCGCGCAGCCGCGCGCCGCCCGGCGGCAACGGCAGCACGGCGGGCAGCCGGTGCGTCGCCGCCAGATACGCGCCGCCCAGCCCGCACGTCACCATCTGGCGCCGCCGCGGGTCCGGAGCCGGGGCTCCGGTGCCGGGCGGGTCACCGGGAAGGCGTTCGGCGTACCGGGCGTAGTGATGGTGGTCGCCGGTCAGCCACAGCCGCACCGAGGCGTGTGTCGGTACGCGCCTGTCGGAGCCGGGAACGCCCCGGGTGCGGATGAGGTTGCGGTCGAACCAGTGCAGGGCGTTGAAGGCGTCGGCGTCCTTCTCCACGCTCTCCAGCCAGGTCGGCTCGGCGGAACAGACGATCACACCGTCGCCCGGTTGCAGGTTCGCCGAGAGGTGCTTCTCGAAGTAGCGCAGCTGGGGGTCGTCGAAGTACGCGCCCAACTGGCTGTCCAGCCCCACGAGCCACCAGCGTTCCGGCAGCCGCACACAGAAGTAGCTGCGGGTCTGCCGGGTCTGCCAGCCCCCGATCGACCGCTGCTGCGTGAACATCCGCAGGAAGGCGGTCAGGCCGTCGTACCAGTCGTGGTTCCCCGGCAGCGCGACCATCAGCGGCCGGTCGGCCGCCTCGGGCAGCGCGGCCCGGTACGGACCCTTCATCCGGTCCTCGTACGCCGTCGCCGAGGCCGCCGGATACACCTCGTCGCCGCCGAGGACGAGCAGGGAGCCACGGCTCAGCCGCAGTCCTTCGGGAGTGGTGCGGGAGTCGGCGGACTCCCCGCCGGCCGGCGCGACGACGAGTTCCTCCTCGGCCAGCGTCCACGCCACCGAGCTCGTCGCGTCGAATCCGTCGCCGATGTCGGCCACGTAGTCGATCCAGATCTCGCGCGCGTCGGGGTCGCCGAGCGGGGCTTCCAGGAGACCCGCGTCGAGCACCTCCTGGACCTCCCGCTTGTCCGAGTAGCCGGCGAACACGGCCGCCAGCACGGCTTTCACCGCCGTACGCGCCAGTTGCCTGGGCGCCAGCCACCGGACCTGTTCCTGGGGGGTGAAGTCGAGTTCCCTGGCGTGTTCCCGCAGTTCGCGTACCTTCACGCGCGCTCTCCCGCCCGTGTGAAATGCGAGCCGTAGACATCCCACAGCTCGCCGAGGAAGAGGCGGCCGAAGCACTGCAGCGCCCGTGCGGGATGCGGCCCCGAGGCGCGGAACGTCGTCAGCTGCTGGGCGAAGTCACCGGCGAGGATGACGATGACGCCCGAGCCGAGCAGCGGGGCGTCCGCGTCGCCGTCGGCCGTGACGTGTCCGGCGAGCATGCGGACGTACAGGGTCGAGGTGTCGCTCCAGATGTCGAATCCGGGGTCGTCGTGCACCTCCTTGTGCCCGACGAGCGTGAGCGGGTTCCCGCCCGGGTCGCGCAGGTGCAGGCGGTAGAGCATCCGGCGCCGGCTCGGGTCGTCGTCGCGGGTGAACAGGTTGAACCAGCCCGACTCGACGGGCAGGCGGCCGCCGAGCACATCGCACACGACGTGCCCGCTCGCCACGGCCTGGTGCCGGGGGTCCGAGACGAACCGGTCGACGTCGTCGGCGGTGATGGTGAGGCGGAACATCAGGCGCTGGTTCCGTGCCCGGCCCAGCGCCTGACCCTCGTGCGGGTCGTCGACGTCGAGCGCGATGTGCCCCTTCATCTCCTCGGTGAAGGAGAGGCTGGTGGGCCGCTCGCCGTCCTTCGCCGAGGCACCCGCCGCCGATGAGGCCCGCGGCGCGAGGGGCTGTTCGAGGATGTGCCGGCAGGCACGGTCGGCGAAGGCGGCGATCGTGAGCGACGGATTCGCGCCGACCGGTCCGGGCAGCGCGGCACCGTCCAGCACGTACAGCCCCGGATGCCCGAACACCTCGCCGTACGCGTCGCAGACCCCTTCCGCCGGGTGACGGCCCATCGGCGCGCCGCCGAGCGGGTGCACCGTGATCACCCGGCGGGTCCACCACAGCGGGTTGTCGAGGAAGTCGCCGCCGAGCGCCTCGGCGATGTCGGCCATCGTCCGTCGTACGCGTGCGAAGTAGCGGCGCGAGGTGAGCGTGGTCCAGTCGATGTCGAGATAGCCCCGGCGCAGGCTCATCCTGCCGTCCGGGAGGTCGCGCCCCATGCCGAGAAGCGGCAGCGACGAGTCGGAGAAGACCGCGGGCCCGAGGAGGCCCGCGAGCAGGCCGCTGATGTTGCTCCGCGGGGTGAGACCGAGCCGCGACCGCAGCCGGTGGAGGCCGAACCCCGCTGCGCGGCGGACACTTCCGGGTACCTGCGACACCTCGGCGAGCCAGTCCACGAAGGCCGGGTAGCCGGCGTCCTCGACGTAGAAGCCGCGCCCCGTCGAGCCGTCCCCGTCGACCTCGTCGCCGACACGGATCGCGCTGGTGATGACCGGTCCTGTGCTGCTCGCCAGCCTCCGCGGTCCGTCCCCGGCGGAGCCGCGGGTCGCGCCGAGGACGAGACCGAGCAGGTCGCCGTTGCCGCAGAACCGGTTCCCGAGGGTCGGGCTGATGCCGCGCAGCGCCGAGCGGTTGCGCAGGAGCAGGTACGTCGTTCCGAACGCGCCCGCGGCCAGGACCAGTCGCCCGCAGCGGATCCTGCGCAGCGGCAGCCGTCCGGTGGGGGTGCGGTGTCCCTCGCGGGCCGGGTCGTGGACGACGTAGCGGACCTCGTATCCGCCGCCGGGCAGGGGGGTGACACCGCGTACCTCGCAGCGCGTGCGGATGTCGGCGCCGCGGTGGCGCGCGGCCGACAGATACGTGTGGTCGAGGGTGTTCTTGGCCCCCAGGTTGCAGCCGAGGTCGCACTCGCCGGTCAACCGGCAGGTCTCCCGGGGCAGACCGTGGATGTTGCCGTACTCGGGCTCGGGGAGGGGCGCGCCGGGGACGGGCGAAGCGCCGGGTCCCGTGGCGAACGAGACGGCGAGCGGCGGCCGGGAGACCCGCAGGTCCAGTCGCTCGGCGGCCTCCCGCATCGCGACCGTCTTCGGCGTGTCCCGGTAGGGGTACGGGGTCGCTCCGAGCATCGACTCGACCTCGTCGTAGTGCGGTTCGAGGTCGCCGCGGCTGATCGGCCAGTTCTCGTACCCCCCGCCGGGCAGCGGCGATTCATGGACGAACCACTTCTCGTCCTTGCGCAGCAGAACGTTGGCATAGATCAGCGACCCGCCGCCGAGCCCGCTGGAGACGACCCCCTCCAGTCCCCGGAACGACCAGATGTCGAACAGCCCGTGCAGTCCCTCGCTGGGATCCCAGAAGTTGCGGGCCATACCGGCGGGTGTGCGGGGGAAGCTGCCGGGCGGGTACGGTTTGCCGCGCTCCAGCACCACCACGGACAGGCCACCGTCGGCGAGCCGGTACGCGGCGACCGAGCCGCCGAAGCCCGAGCCGACGACGACGACGTCGACCTCGCCTTCGACTCCGGCGTCCTGACCCGGTCCGGACGAGGTGGGGGCTTCGTTCGTCATCGGCGATCCCCTCACGGGTGGCGGTGATCATCCCGCCCCGTGAGAAGACGCTAACGCCCGCAGCTCCGGCGCACGAGGCGGGCGGGGCGTCCGGGGGAAACCGCGCGGTCCGGCGCGCCGCCCTGCGCCGGATTGCCCGCCGTGGCGACGGCGGGCAGTCTGGAAGGGTGAAGACCGACGCACCGGCCACGGTCGGCCGCGGTGCCATTGCCGGACTCCTCGAGAACCCGGTCGTCGGCATGGCGCCGTGGATCATCTTCTCGCTGCTGGTCGGACCCGGCAGGTTCGAGATCGCGGTCGGCCTCGCCCTGGCGACGACGATCGTGCTCGTCGTGGCCGGGCGATGGGTCAACCGGGGCAGCTCCTGGAAACTCCTGGAACTCGCCGACATGGTCTTCTTCGCCGGGCTGGCGGTCGTCGGCGCCTTCGCGAGCGACGGCACCCTCAACTGGCTGGAGACGTACGCCGGGGAGGTCTCCAACATCGCCCTCGTCGTGATCGCCTTCGGGTCGATGGCGTTCCGCATGCCGTTCACGCTCCAGTACGCGCGGGAACAGGTCGATCCGGCGTACTGGCACACCCCCGACTTCCTGCGGACCAACTACGTCATCACCGGCGTCTGGGGCCTGGCCTTCCTCGTCGCCGCCCTCGCGGGCGGGTACGGGGACCTCGTGCTGCGGGACTCGAACAACATCTGGACGGGATGGATCATCCAGATCCTCGCCATCGTGGTGGCCCTGCGCTTCACCAGCTGGTACCCGGAGGTCGTCAGGGCCCGCGCCGGGCGCGAGGCGGGCCGGCCGGGTCCCGACCCCCCGGGCCTGTCCGCGCTGTTCCTCCCGCTCGCCGGGCTGCTCGTCCCCCTCGGGATCGCCGCCCTGATCTTCGACGACATGTGGTGGCCGGGCACCGTCCTGATCGTGGGCGGCATCCTGCTCACGAAGGCACTGCGGCAGTCCGACTGACACCACGGCCGGCACACGTCCGGGGCGCCCCGCGAACAGGGCGCCCCGGACGTGCCGTCAGGCGGGAGAGGGGATCGCGGTCACTCCCTGCCCAGAACCGCCGCGAGGACCTTCCGCAACTCCTCCTCCGGAGCCTCCACCGCGCCCTCCGACCGCCAGGCGACGAAGCCGTCGGGGCGGACGAGGACCGCGCCGTCCGCCGTCACGCCGTGCAGCTCCGCCCAGTCCGCCCCCTCCGCAGGGGACAGCTCCGCGTCCGGCCCGGCACCCACGCGGTACGCGTCGAGCGGCACCGAGAGCAGCTCCGCGACGCGCTGCGCCGCGGCATGCCACCCGCCGGCGCCGCCCGCGCCGCTCAGGAGCACCGGCGACCTCTCGTACAGGTCGAGCGTGGAGACCCGGTCGCCGGAGCGGTCCAGCCACATGTGCGGTGCCCGGCTGCCGGGCTCGCCCGTCAGCCGCAGTCCCTCGGGGACGACCGGAACCTCCCGGTCGGCACCCTGGACGGCGCCCTGGGGATAGCGGTAGCCCAGCGCCACGTTGAGGATGCCGCCCTTCCGCCCACCGCCGCCGCCGGCCCCGGGGGAGGGGGCGTACCCGGGGTGGCTGTGCTCGACGGAACGCGACGAGGCGCGGGCGCTCGTCGCCTCGGCGACCGGCCTGCGCTCCGCGTCGTAGGAGTCCAGCAGGGCGGGGCCGGCCCAACCGCCGAGGACCGCGGCCAGCTTCCAGGCCAGGTTGTGCGCGTCCTGGATACCGGTGTTGGAGCCGAACGCCCCGGTGGGCGACATCTCGTGGGCCGAGTCACCGGCCAGGAACACCCTGCCGTCCGCGTACCGCGCGGCGACCCTCTCCGCCGCGTGCCAGGGCGCCCTGCCCGTGATCTCCACGTCGAGGTCCGGCACTCCGACGGCCCGTCGGATGTGTTCCCTGCAGCGTTCGTCGGTGAACTCCTCCTCCGTCTCGCCGTTCTCCGGGTGCCAGGGAGCGTGGAACACCCACCGCTCCCGGTTGTCGACCGGCAGCAGCGCCCCGTCGGCCTCCGGGTTCGTCAGATAGCAGACGACGAAGCGCCGGTCGCCGACGACGTCCGCGAGGCCCCGGGAGACGAAGGTGATGCTGATGTTGTGGAACAGGTCGCCCGGGCCGTTGTGCCCGATGCCGAGCCGTTCCCGGACGGGGCTGCGCGGGCCGTCCGCGGCGACGAGGTAGTCCGCGCGGATCGTCAGGTGCTCGCCCGTGTCACGGCTCTTGACCCGGGCCGTCACGCCCTCCGAGTCCTGTTCGAACGACATCAGCTCGGTGGAGTACCGCAGATCCCCGCCGAGTTCACGCGCGCTCTCCAGGAGCACCGGCTCCAGGTCGTTCTGGCTGCACAGACACCATCCGGCCGGGCTGAAACGGGCGAGCCCGCCACCGGGGTCGATCTCCTTGAACAGCCACTCACCGGCATCGCCCACCAGGGTCGGCGTCTGCAGGATGCCGTTGTTCCGCCCGAGGACGGACGCGGCGTCCTGGATGCGCCGCTCGACCCCGGCGCCCCGGAACAGCTCCATCGTGCGCACGTTGTTGCCCCGCCCGCGGGGGTGGAACGAGGTGCCCCGATGCCGTTCGACGAGCGTGTGCGGAACGCCGAGACGGCCCAGGAAGAGCGAGGTGGAAAGGCCTACCAGCGAGCCGCCGACGATGAGGACGGGCGTGCGGTGACCGACTTCGCCGGCTTCTTCGATTCGGTTCATTGATCGCCTCCAGCGTCGCCTGCGACGCATGACAGGGGTGGAATGCAGATTCATGCCCGGTGCGGACCGGTTCGCGCGTACGGGGCACCCGAATGAACGCGCAGTTCACTCATCCGCCCCGTGGGGCTCGCGCGGATCGCGGCGTCCGCCAACGATCGGCACATGACGACTCCGGCCCATCGGGCACGGCGGTCCTTCCCGAACCCCTCGCGGAAGAGAAAGAGGTGCGCTGGATGTCCATCTCGGGACGCATTTCGCAGTCGGCCTTCGACGGCTCGCGGCTGCGGGTGATCCTGCTGCTCGATCTGTACGAAGGAGCCCAGCAACAGTTCCTGGACGCCTACGAGCTCATGTGCAAGCAGGTCGCCTCCGTGCCAGGTCACATCAGTGACCAGCTCTGCCAGTCCATCGAGAACCCCTCGCAATGGCTCATCACCAGCGAGTGGGAGAGCGCTCCGCCGTTCCTCGCCTGGGTCAACAGCGAGGAGCACGTCGAAACCGTCAAGCCGATGCACAGCTGTGTCCGGGACACCCGGTCGATGCGCTACAGCATCCTCAGGGAGACCGGCCCCCGTCAGCCGCTCACGTCCGAGCGGCCGACGTCGCGCGAGCAGGTGGCCGCCCGCGTCGGTGACGGTGTGGCACGCCACGCCCTCACCTTCACCGTCAAGCCGGGCTCCGAGTCCAAGGTCGCGGAGCTGCTGGCCGGGTACGAGTCGCCCAAGGCCCAGGTCGACGAGAACACGCGGCTGCGCCGCACCTCGCTCTTCATGCACGGCAACCGTGTCGTACGGGCCGTGGAAGTCGAGGGCGACCTCCTCGCGGCCCTGCGCCACGTCGCCCGTCAGCCCGAGGTGCGAGCGGTCGAGGAGGCCATCAACCCGTACCTGGAGCAGGACCGGGACCTGACCGACCCCGAGTCGGCGCGCGTCTTCTTCACCCGGGCCGCGCTCCCCGCCGTGCACCACGTCGTGTCCGGCCGGCCGGCGGCGGGGGAGGTACGGCGTCACGCGCTGTACTACCCGGCCAAGGAAGGCCGCGGGATGGATCTCGCGCGGCTGCTCGCCCATCAGGACGCGGCCGCGGCGGACGACCCGAAGAGCCCGGTGTACGGCAGCACCGTCTTCCAGCGCGACGACATCGTCGTCCGGCTGGTCGACCTCACGGGCGAACTCGACGCCGACCCCCTCGCCTCACTCGGCCTCAAGGGCGCAGGGAAAGCCGCTGAGCTGGAACGACTCCTCGACGGCGCCGCCATCGGCGTCGAGGGTTCCCTGGAGACGGAGCGCAACATCAACCGGCTCCTGTCGCACGCCGACATGCTGCCCATCACCGACCGCAGCTCGGCGGACTCCTGACGGACGGCCGTGGCCCCGGCCGCGGCCGTGCACCCGCACGCCACTTCCCTACCCGGAGGTATCAACCATGCTCAAGCAGCGTCCTCGCATCGTGTCCCTGAGCGAGACGGAACCCAACCGCAGGCGCGGAGGTGACCTGCGGGCCATGCTCACGCCGGCCACCGTGGGTTCCACCAGCGGCTTCATGGGCCTGGCCATCGTCCAGCCCGGCGAGCGCATCGGTGAGCACTACCACCCGTACTCCGAGGAGTTCGTGTACGTGGTCTCGGGCGCGCTCGAAGTGGACCTGGACGGCGAGACGTTCGGGCTCCAGCCCGACCAGGGCCTCCTGATCCCCATCGACATGCGGCACCGCTTCCGCAACGTCGGTGACGTGGAGGCCCGCATGGTGTTCCACCTGGGCCCGCTCGCCCCGCGGCCGAGCCTCGGCCACGTCGACACCGAGGTCACCGAGAACGGCGAACTCGCCGCGACGGGGCCGCACCTGACCGTGCACGAGCCGGTCCAGGTGTCCGAGCGAAGCGGGGCCATCGAGTGACCCGGCGAGTGGCCGTCACCGGAATCGGTGTGGTCGCTCCGGGCGGCACCGGAGCGAAGGCGTTCTGGGACCTCCTCGCCGCCGGCCGTACCGCGACCCGCGGCATCACCCTGTTCGACCCGGCCGGACTGCGCTCACGCATAGCCGCCGAGTGCGACTTCGACCCGACGGCCCACGGCCTGGACCCGGAACTGAGCCGACACGCCGACCGGTACATCCAGTTCGCGGTGGTCGCCGCCGGAGAGGCCGTACGCGACTCCGGACTCGACACCGACACGGAAGACCCCTGGCGGGTCGCCGTCTCCCTGGGCAGCGCCGTCGGCGGCACCACCCGGCTCGAACACGACTACGTCCTGGTCAGCGCGGGAGGGCAGCGGTGGGACGTGGACCACCGCGAGGCCGCCCCCAAGCTGCACATGGCGTTCTCGCCGAGCACGCTCGCCTCCGTCGTCGCCGAACGGTTCGGCGCCCGCGGACCGGTGCAGACCGTCTCCACCGGCTGCACCTCCGGCCTCGACGCCGTCGGCTACGCCTTCCACACCATCGAGGAGGGCCGGGCGGACGTCTGCATCGCCGGCGCGTCGGACTCCCCGATATCACCGATCACCATGGCCTGCTTCGACGCCATCAAGGCGACGTCGCCCGACAACGACGACCCCGAGCACGCCTCCCGGCCCTTCGACGACCACCGCAACGGCTTCGTCATGGGCGAAGGCGCGGCGGTCCTCGTCCTGGAGGAGTACGAGCACGCCCGGGCCCGCGGTGCGCACATCTACTGCGAGATCGGCGGCTACGCCACCTTCGGCAACGCCTACCACATGACCGGTCTGACCGGTGAGGGGCTGGAGATGGCCCGGGCGATCGACACCACGCTCGACCAGGCCCGGCTCGACCCGACGATGATCGACTACGTCAACGCGCACGGCTCGGGCACCCGGCAGAACGACCGCCACGAGACCGCGGCCGTGAAGCGCTCTCTCGGCGCCCACGCCTACGACACCCCCATGAGCTCCATCAAGTCCATGGTCGGGCACTCGCTCGGCGCGATCGGAGCGATAGAGGTCGTCGCCTGCGTGCTCGCGCTGCAGCACCAGGTCGTACCCCCGACGGCGAACTACGAGACCCCCGACCCCGAGTGCGACCTGGACTACGTGCCGCGCACCGCCCGCCCGCGCAAGCTGAGGAACGTGCTCTCGGTGGGCAGCGGATTCGGCGGATTCCAGTCCGCGGTCCTCCTGACCGGGCCGGGAGGGAGGCCACGATGAGCAGTCACCGCCCACGGCGCGCGGTCGTCACCGGCATCGGTGTGATCGCCCCCAACGGACTGAACTCCGAGGCGTACTGGAAGTCCGTCCGGGAAGGGCTCAGCGTCCTGGACCGGATCACCCGCGAAGGGTGCGAGCACCTGCCTCTGAAGGTGGCGGGCGAGGTCCGGGGCTTCGACGCCTCCTCCCTCATCGAGGAGCGCTTCGTCGTCCAGACCGACCGTTTCAGCCACTACGCCATGGCCGCGGCCGCGATGGCCCTCGACGACGCCGGCCTCGCCCGGGAGGATCCCGAGGAGCCCTTCGACATCGGGGTGGTCACCGCCGCCGGGTCCGGAGGCGGCGAGTTCGGACAGCGCGAGCTGCAGAAGCTGTGGGGCCAGGGGTCCAAGTTCGTCGGCCCGTACCAGTCCATCGCCTGGTTCTACGCCGCGAGCACCGGCCAGATCTCCATCCGGAGCGGCTTCAAGGGGCCGTGCGGCGTCGTCGCCAGCGACGAGGCGGGCGGCCTGGACTCCCTCGCCCACGCGGCCCGGGCCGTACGGCGCGGCACCGGCGCGGTGATCGTCGGCGCCGCGGAGGCACCCCTCGCCCCGTACTCGATGGTCTGCCAGCTCGGCTACCCCGAGCTCAGCACCGTCGAGGAACCGGACCGGGCCTACCGCCCCTTCACCACCGCGGCCTGCGGCTTCGTCCCGGCGGAGGGCGGCGCCATGCTCGTCGTCGAGGACGAGACCCGCGCCCGCGACCGAGGAGCGGCCGTCCGGGCCGTCGTGGCCGGCCACGCCGCCACCTTCACCGGCGCCTCCCGCTGGGAGGAGTCCCGTGAGGGCCTCGCCCGGGCCGTCCGCGTCGCGCTCGACGAGGCCGGGTGCGCCCCCGAGGAGATCGACGTCGTCTTCGCCGACGCCATGGGCGTGCCCGAGGCCGACCGCGCGGAAGCGCTGGCGATCGCCGACGCCCTCGGGACCCACGCCACCCGCGTACCCGTCACGGCGCCCAAGACCGCGATCGGCCGGGCCTACTGCGGGGCGCCCGTCCTCGACACGGCGGCCGCCGTGTACGCCATGGAACAGGGTGTGGTGCCCCCCACCCCCAACGTGTTCGACATCGACCACGACCTCGACCTGGTGATGTCCCGCGCTCGCCCCGCCGAGCTGCGCACGGCCCTGGTCCTCAGCAGGGGACTCATGGGATCCAACGCGGCGCTGGTCGTGCGCCGCGGTGACGACTCCGCCCGGTAGGACCGGGCGGGAAGGAGAAGCACACACATGATCACCACCGCACTGACCTTCGACGAACTCGCCTCGCTGATGAAGCAGGCCGCCGGAGTCACCGTCGCCCCCAAGGACCTGGAGAAGGCGCCCGACGCGCCCTTCAGCACCCTGGGCCTCGACTCGCTCGGCCTGCTCGGCATCGTCGGCGAGCTGGAGAACCGGTACGGCGTGTCGCTGCCCACCGACGCGGAGCGCTGCAAGACGCCCGCCGAGTTCGTCGGCCTCGTCAACAGCACGCTCAAGACGGGAGTCTGACGTGTCCGGACACACCGACAACAGCATCACCATCGACGCTCCGCTCGACCTCGTCTGGGACATCACCAACGACATCGAGAACTGGCCGAACCTCTTCAGCGAGTACGCCTCCCTGGAGGTGCTCTCGCGCGAGGGCGACTCGACCACCTTCCGCCTGACCATGCACCCGGACGAGGCCGGCAAGGTCTGGAGCTGGGTGTCGGAGCGCACCGTCGACCGCCCGGGGCGGACCGTCCGCGCCCGCCGTGTCGAGACCGGGCCCTTCGAGCACATGGACATCCGGTGGGAGTACGAGGAGACACCGGCCGGCGTCCACATGCGCTGGGTGCAGGACTTCGCGATGAAGCCCGAGGCTCCGGTCGACGACGACTGGATGACGGACAACATCAACCGCAACTCCCGCACGCAGATGGCCCTCATCCGGGACCGCATCGAGCAGGTCGCCCGCGACCGCCGGAGCGCCTCGGTCCTGCCCGGCTGACCGGGACCCGCACCGACACCCGTAGGACCGCACCACCCAGGAAGGACGCTCGATGCACCACGCCCTGATCGTCGCCCGCATGGCGCCGGATTCGGCGCCGGCGATCGCCGACGTGTTCGCCGCATCCGACCGCGGCGAACTCCCGCATCTGGTAGGCGTCACCCGACGCAGCCTCTTCCAGTTCGGGGACGTCTATCTGCACCTGATCGAGTCGGAGCGGGACCCGGCGCCCGCCATCGCGAAGCTGACGGGGCACCCGGAGTTCCGGGACGCCAGCGAGAAGCTGTCGGCGTACGTCAGCGCGTACGACCCGAAGACATGGCGCAGCCCCAAGGACGCCATGGCGCACTGCTTCTACCGCTGGGAGAAGGACGCGGGTTCCTGAGCGAACGAGCAGCAACGAGGCCGCCCGCCCCGCGAATGTCGCGGAGCGGGCGGCCTCGTGTCCAGCTCTTCCCGTCAGCCGGGGACGGTGCACTCGAAGGCGTGGAGATACGCGTTGACCGGCCGGATCTCGCCGATGACGAGACCCGCGTCCGTGAGCCGGTCGACCATGCTCTGCCGGGTGTGCTTCGCACCACCGACGTTCAGGAGCAGCAGCAGGTCCATGGCGGTGGTGAACCTCATCGACGGGGTGTCGTCCACGAGGTTCTCGATCACGACCACGCGGGCGCCCGGCTGCGCCGCCTTACGGACGTTGGCCAGCGCCCTGCGGGTGCTGTCGTCGTCCCACTCCAGGATGTTCTTGATGATGTAGACGTCCGCCCGGACCGGGATGTCCACACGGCAGTCCCCGGGCACGACGCGGACCCGGGAGGACAGCGGACCGTCCGCCCGCAGGCGCGGATCGGCGTTCTCCACCACCCTCGGCAGGTCGAGGAGCGTGCCGTGCAGGTCGGGGTACTTCTCCAGCAGGGACGCCAGGACGTGTCCCTGACCGCCGCCGATGTCCACCACCGACGACACGCCGTGCAGGTCGAGCACCTCGGCGACGTCCTGGGCCGACTGCCGGCTCGACGTCGTCATGGCCCGGTTGAACACGTACGCGGACTCGGGCGCGTCCTCGTTGAGGTAGGTGAAGAACTCCCTCTCGTACACGTCCTCGAAGACGTTGCGGCCGGAGCGCACCGCCTCGTCGAGCTTCGGCCAGACGTCCCACGTCCATGGCTCGGTGCACCACAGCGCGATGTACCGCAGGCTCTGCGGATCGTCCTCGCGCAGCAGCCGGGACATCTCCGTGTGGGCGAAGGTGCCGTCGGCGTGCTCGGTGAACACTCCCTGGCAGGACAGGGCGCGCAGCAGCCTGCGCAGTGTCCGCGGCTGGGTCTTCACCGCCGCCGCCAGGTCCTCCGCGGTCATGGGCGTGTCTCCCAGGGCGTCCGCCACACCCAGGCGGGCGGCCGCGCGTACGGCGGCGGCGCACGCCGCCCCGAAAACGAGCTCCCGCAGCCGCATGGGCGGCGGGGGAGCCGGATCAACAGTCGTCATCTGTCGCCTTGTCTGTGCAGTGGTGCCGTGGGTGGGGGAGGGGAGCGGCTCGCTCAGCACATGCCCGCGGGCTCCGAGACCTCGCAGGTGTTGCCGCTGAACGTGTTGCCCTTGCCGGTGTCACGGTTGGCCAGGTCGGCCGAGCCGTTGCGCAGGACGACGTTGTCGCGGATCTCGTTGCGTTCGTTGAGGGCGCCCACGAAGCTCTTGAAGAGCACGATGCCGCCGGACAGCGGCGAGCTGCCCACGTTGTCCTCGATCCGGTTCTTCGCCACCAGCGTCTCCTCGGCGCCGGTGAGGACGATCCCCGAGCCCTGCAGGAAGGGCAGCCGGGGGGTCTTGGGACAGTGCTTGTTGTTGGAGTGGATGTAGTTCTGGCGCAGGCTCATCGCCCCGGCGCGCGGCTTGGACTCGTCGCCGACCACGAAGACCGCGGCGCAGTTCCCGGTCGCCTCGTTGCGGTCGACGGTCAGGTTCCGCAGACGCCGTACGGTGATGCCGATGCGGTTGCCGGAGAGACGGTTGTGACTGATCTTCGTCCCCTCGGCGTCGACGGCCCCGGACTCCGTGTCGGTGGTGTTGGACACGAACAGTCCGGCGTCCGCGTTGTCCCGGGCGACGTTGTGCGTCAGCACGCTGCGGACGGAACGCTCCAGGGCGATGCCCCAGTTGCCGTTCTTCTCGGCCGTCACCCGATGGATCTTCAGACGGTCGGTGCGCGAGGCCCACAGGCCGTTCTTGGCGAAGCCCCGGAGTGTCAGGGAGCGCACGGTGACGCGCTTGACGGGACTGCCGTCCTTGCCGGTCACGCAGATGCCGTGGCCGGCCTTGGCGCAGGTGTCGTCGGCGGCCTTGCCGGGCGCGATGACGGTGGGGAAGACGGTCGAGCCCCGCAGGGTCAGGTTCGAGGTGGTGATGCGGACGGACTCACGGTAGGTGCCGGGGGAGAGGACGACCGTGTCTCCCGGCTTCGCGGCGTCCACGGCCTTCTGGATCGATTCGCCGGGCTTCACCCGGTGCACCTTCGGACTGCCGGCCGCCGCGGGGGCGGCGGCACCCAGCCCGGAGCCCACGAGAGCCACGGTGCAGGCGAGGTAGGCGATCTGTCGTTTGGTCATATGCCGAAGTTATGAGGGGGTGTTCCGGTCTGCCACCGCTGATCCCCCGGCCGTGCCGCATGTCCCCCGGAAGGTCCCAGGCGCCTCGTCCACCGGGTGGACGCTAGTCCGTTCGCCGACCGGCGGCCGTCGTTCTCCGGGCGCCGGATGATCCACCGTGACCTGCGGCGACGAGCGTGGACGTCGGGAAAGTCGACCCGATCGGACGACACCCGGTCGCGCTTCTCGCGTTGCGGTGATCCAAGGCGGGGGTTTGCCTCGTGCACGGAGCACAGCACAGGCGCCGCGCAGACAGGCCGGCCGAGAAAGCTCCGTAGAAGGAGAGAAGCATGCGTCTCGCACGTCGCGGTCTGCCGGTCGCCCTGATCGTCATCGCCCTCACCCTGCCCGCCCCGAGCGCCCTGGCCGTGGAAGGGGACCCGGGTGCCGGGGATCCGGCCGCCGGAGCGGCCGCCGCCGGGGAAGCCGCCGGCACCGTCCGGATCAACCCCCGCAAGGCGTTCCCCGGAAGCACCGTCACCGTCTCCACGACCGCCTGCGGCAAGGAGACGTACGGGAAGGGGGAGTCGGAGGTGGGCGGGAAGTTCCACCTGCTGCCGGGCGACCGGAGCGGCGTTCTGGTCGGTGAGTTCAAGGTGCCCGCGGACGCTGCCTCGGGCACGGACACCGTGACCCTCAAGTGCCCGCCGCGGATCAAGCAGACCATCACCTACCACATCTCCGGCCGCCCGAACGGTGCCGTCGACGCCGGCTTCGGCTGGGCCGCCGGAGGCGAGGGGAACGAGGGCAACGGCACCCAGCTCGCACTGGGCGCACTGCTGCTCGGCGGGGCCGCCGCGGGGGCCGTGGCCCATATGCGCCGGCGCTCCGCGGGCGCCCGGACCGGGGCCTGACGACACGTCCGCCGCGGCTCGCAGCCTCCGGCCCCCGGCCTCTTGAGGAGGCCGGGGGCCGCCCGGCTCATGGAACCGAGCAAAGGCAGCACCTCCATGGGGACATGCTCCAGGCCGACGGACGCCGGCCGGCCACCGCGGCGCCCTCCTTCGGTCAGGACGCTCGCGTGGATCGCGCTCTTCGGGGTCCTGCTGCTGACCGGGGCGCTGCGCGACAGCGACCCCCCGCGGCCGACGGCGGCGCAGGCGGGCTCGCCGCCCGGTGCGCGGGCCGTGCCCGGAACCGCCCCGAACGGCACCGCACTCCAGCCGCTGCCGGCGTCGGATCCGGTCCGGATCCGGATCCCGGCCATCGAGGTCGACGCCTTCCTGACGCGTCTGGAGCTGGACGCCGGGGGCGCCCTGCGGCCGCCACCCGTGACGGCCCCCGCCCTGGCGGGCTGGTACGCCGACGGGACCGCCCCCGGTGCACGGGGGACGGCCGTCGTCGCGGGGCACGTGGACACCCCTTCCGGCCCCGCCGTCTTCCACCGGCTCGGTGCCCTCGGGAAGGGGGCCGAGATCGCGGTCGACCGCCAGGACGGCCGTACGGCCCTGTTCACGGTGGACGCGGTGGAGGTCCACGCGAAGGACGACTTCCCCGACGAGAAGGTCTACGCCGGCTCCGAGCGCGCCGAACTGCGTCTGATCACCTGTGGCGGCGACTGGTCGAGGAAGACCGGCTACCAGGCCAACACCGTCGTCTACGCGACGATGAACGCGGTGAGGTAGATCGACGCGGCAACCCCCGCCACCACCCGACCAGTTGGTCCCGCACACTCGGAAGCCGCGAACCGTGATCCGGCGGGGGGCAGCTGCGTCGCCCCTACGACTCGCCGTCCCGGCCGCTGTCGCCGGGCCAGATCGCGATGGCGATCAGGACCGCCGCCCAGATGCCGAGGGGCGTGACCGGCCAGTAGAAGGTGAGCTCCCCCTTCTGCAGGCAGCGCACACCCCAGATGCCCGACATGATCACCAGGCCGCCGAGCCAGTAGCGCCACTCCGCGAGCCATTCGGCGAGTTCCCCGCGTTCCCGCTCCGCGCGGGTGGGTCGCGTCGCGGGCAGATCGGCCGTCAGCTCGGCGAGTTGTGCGGCGGTCCGCGCCTCGACGGCGGCTCCCGCGCGGGCCGTGTGCTCCGGCGGGTCGAGGCGCCCCTCGACGAGCGCGGTCGCGAGGACGGCGAGAGTGCGGTCGCGGTCCTGGTCCGAGATCCGTATGCCGGATGCGGCGGGACGGCTCCGGTCGTCCATCGTTCTCCCCCTTCGTTTAGGATACGACTGTATCTCAAAGAAGGAGCATGCCCCATGCCCAAGATCGTCGACCGCCAGGAGCAGCGCCGGCAGATCGGCGCGGCCCTGCTCCGGCTCGCCGCCGAACAGGGCCTGGACCAGGTCAGCGTGCGCACCGTGGCCGCCGCCGGTGGGCGGTCCGCCGGTGCCGTGCAGAAGTACTTCCGCACCAAGGAGGACCTGCTCGTCCTCGCCGCCGAACTGGCCGGTGAGCGGGTCGAGGAGCGCATGGCCCGGGTGGACTCGGGTCTGCCCCTGCGGCAGGCGCTGCGCGAGCTGATCCTCACCACGCTCCCGCTCGACGAGGAGCGCCGCGCCGAGGCCGTGGTGCAGCTCGCCTTCGGCGTCCACGCGGCGCACCACCCCCGCCTGGCCGGCATCCGCAGGCAGGTCGACCAGGACATCCGGCAGGCGCTCGCGGCATGGCTGGAGACCGCCGCCTGCCCCGAGCCCGTGCCGACCGCCGACGCGGTCATCGCACTCTCCGACGGCCTCGCCCTGCGGATGCTGTACGCCCCCGAGGAGCGTGAGTCGCTGCTCGCCGCGCTCGATCGCGCGCTCGACGCGCTGACGCCCGCCGAGCATGAGGGGGGTGCGTGAGGGGCCGGAAGCGGCGCGCCGCCGCCGAAGTCGCCCCGCGCCGCCCATAATGGGAACACGTGTCCACGCCCGCGGCCCTGACCAGGCCATCGCGGGCGCCGTGACGGGGATGCCGTGGGGGTAGGCCATCTTTGCTGTGATCGTCGCTTGTGACGTCCTGTTCTGGGTGCTGTTGGTGGGCGGACTGGCGACGCGCTACATCGCCGGCCGACGGAGATTGGGCGGGGCGCTTCTCGTGTGCGTGCCGCTGGTGGACGTCGTGCTGCTCGCGGCCACAGTCGTCAGTGTGCGCGACGGCGCCGAGCCGAGCGTCTGGCACGGCCTGTCGGCCGCGTACCTGGGGATCACGGTCGTATACGGCCACAGCACGCTGCGTTGGGCGGACCGGAAGTTCGCGCGCCGCTACGGAGGCGTGCCCGAACCCGCGGCGCCGACGCCGTACGGGCGGCGGGCGATCGTCGCGGCCTGGCTCTCCTGGCTGCGCTTCCTCCTGGCGTACGCGATCGGCGTCGTCCTGACGGCCGGCCTGATCGCGCTGGTCGGGGGCGTGAGCGAGGGGGCGCCGATGCTCGTCTGGCTGAACCCGCTGACCAAGATCCTCGTCTACTCGGCGATCTGGCCGATCGTCACGACGTTCCGGCCGGGCGCGGCGCCGGAGCCGCGCCCGGGCGGCGAACGCGCCTGACGTCGAGGGTGCGCAATTCTCTGACATTCCGTCAAGAGTGGTGAGTCGGGCGTTAACCGCGTGTGAACGAGGAATTTCCTACCGACCGGTAGACATGGCGTCGCGCAGGCCCGAACCTAGTCGCGAACATGCCAAACCGTCGTGTTCGTCCAGGCGCGTCCCACCAGGCGTGCCTTCGTCCACAGGAGATCCCCCACATGCATCGCCATACTCTCCGCGTCAGAACGGCCCTGTCGGCCGCCGCGGCCATCGGCATCCTGGCGGCGTCCCCGGCCACCGCCACCGCCGCACCCGCGCAGGCCCCGGCCGTCGCGAACGCCGCATCCACCGTCGGAGTGGCCGACCTCGCCGGCGTCGACTACGGCACGTGGCGCCGCGACGTCAAGGCGGTCGTCGACACGGCCCGGCCGTACATCGAGCAGCGCACCGCCAACGCCGGCGACGAGAAGCAGGCGATCGTCCTCGACATCGACAACACCTCGCTGGAGACGGATTTCCACTTCTTCCTGCACCTGCCCACCCCGGCCGTGCAGGACGTCCGCGACCTCGCCCGCTACGCCCACTCGCGGGGCGTGGCCGTCTTCTTCGTCACCGCGCGCCCCGGCATCATCCACGCCCTCACCCAGTACAACCTGAAGGCCGAGGGCTACCCCGTCTCCGGGCTGTACGTGCGCAGCCTGCCCGACCTCTTCGAGGAGGTCAGCACCTACAAGACGGCCAAGCGCGCCGAGATCGAGGCCCGCGGCTACACGATCATCGCGAACATCGGCAACCGGCCCACCGACTTCGTCGGCGGCCACGCCGAGCGGACGTTCAAGCTGCCGGACTACGACGGCAAGCTCTCCTGACCCACCGGCACGCCCCGGACCGCCCCTCACCCGGGCACCAGGTCCGGGGCGCGCCCGCATGCCGGGATCACCGTCCGCCCCAGCAGCCCGGCCCGCTCGGCGGCTGGGCGACAGATCGGGCAGTGAGTGCGCGCGCTGCTCAGAGGGTGGTGAACAGATCCTCCGGCACGTCGTCGAGGACGAAGCCGTTGTCGAGGCGCACCCGGACCGTCACCCGGTCCTTCTCCCGCTCGTACGCATGCCACGCCGGGACCAGTGAGGCGATCTGCTCCTCCAGTTGCGCCTTGCTTCCCGGAGGCATCTGGTGACCGTAGTCCTCAAGGAGCGACGACAGCCTCAGGTATTCGCGGACCTCATGGCCCTGCTGCCTCACATGGGACACGACCCGCTCGACGGTGCCCTCGGTGCCCGCCCCGAGGGAAAGGGAACCGGCGGCGGTGTCGTCGCCCTCCGGGGGGTCGTCGGCTCGCCTCACCGTGCCGGTCAGCCGCAGTTCCGTCGCCAGCCGTACCCGGCGGCCCTCGTTCAGCGTCATCGATCCTTCATCGCTCCAGGTCGGTCGGGCCGCGACCGTACGCCCCGCTGCGGCCCGCTCCCGCCATTAGGCCACGACGGCGCGGCGAGCCGCCCACCACCCGGGGTGCCCGGGCGTTTTGTCCGATACTCACCGTCATGACCGCTCAGCCTGCCGACGAGTCCGCCCCGCCCCCGGACACCTCCGGAGAGTCCGAACGGCACGCCTCCTGGCTGGAGCTGTTCTTCGACCTGATCGCCGTCGCCGGCGTCGCCCAGCTGGCGCACCTGCTGCACGGCGCCCCGGGCCACACCGACCTCGCCCTGTACAGCGTGCTCTACCTGGCCTTCTGGACCGCGTGGATGTGCTTCACGACGTACGGGAACGTCGCGGCCGACAAGGTCCACACCCGCTCCGTGCTCATCGGCATGTTCGGGCTGGCGGTGATGGCCGCCGCCGTACCGGAAGTCCGCTCGGACCACGCGGACGCCTTCGCCCTGGCCTACGTCCTCGTCCGGTTCCTCGCGTCACAGGTGTGGCAGGGACGCGGCGAGGTCCCCGCGGACTGGCCGATGGCTCAGCTCTCGGCCGGTGTCGTGCCGTGGATCGTCTCGGTCTGGGCCGACGAGCCACTCCGCTACTGGCTGTGGGCGGCCGGGCTCGCCCTCGACCTCTGCCTCACGTTCGCCCGGTCGAGGAACCAGGTGATGGCGCGGCTGCGGGGAGAGTGGGAGGAACGGGACCGGCGCCACGGGCAGGCAGGCGCCGCCCCCAGGGCCGCCCGCTTCGATCCACGCCATCTCGACGAGCGCCTCGGCCTGTTCACTCTGATCGTGCTCGGCGAGGGCATCGCGCAGGGGGTGGACGCGGCCTCGGAGGCCGAGTGGAACACGGAGCTGTGCAGCCTGGCCGTCGCCTCCTTCGTCCTGCTCCTCGCGCTGTGGGCGCTCGCCGTGCGCCGGTCGAGCGGGGTGCCGCTCCTGGGCTTCGGCGTCCTGGCCCCCCGGTTCTCGCTGCCGCTGCACTGCGTGGCGACGGGAGCCCTGGCGTCGCTGGCCGCCGCGCTCGGCGCCGCGGTGGAGCACGCGGAGGGCCGCCTGCCGCACGGGATGCGCTGGCTGATGTGCGGCGCCATCGCCGTCTTCCTGGCCGTCGGCACACTGGCCGGCGCGCTGTCGGGGAAGGGCACCCGCTGGATCGTCGCGGTCGGGCTGCCCATGGTCGCCGCGCCGCTGCTCCTCGCCGTCGTCGCCGGACACTGGGCGCCCGCGACCCTGGTGTGGGCGCTCGTCCTGGTGGCGCGCTGGAACTGGCTCTACGAGAAGCGCTTCGCGTGACGCGTGCCCGCCGCGCGGCGCCACCGATGGCGAAGGTCTCGCGTGAGCCCCGCCCGAAGCGAGGCGCCCCGACCGCCCCGCGTGACATCCGCCGACCCACGGCGGCTCCCTGCCCGCGAGACGCGGGTGGGGCACCGGCGCGGGCCGGTGCCCCGCCGAGACGTTCGGCAGTGGCCTCCCCCTCGGACAGTCGTCCGGTCAGCGGACCCGTCGGGAGTCCGTACGCCGAGCGGGGAAGCCGTCGAGGCCGCCCTCCTCGGCGGCGACCGCGTGACCGAGGAGGTGCAGCGGCCCCGCTTCGACGCCGGCCTCCTCCATGCCGCGCCAGTACGCCAGCGCGAGCCGGGAGTCCACTAGGCCGTGGACCAGAGGGAGTTCCGGTCGCGCCGCATGGAGCAGGGACTCCAGACGGCACGATGCGACCGTGTTCGGAAGCCAGGCCCGCGCCGCGTATCCCGCCGCCGCGGCCGGCGGCAGCCACGGGGCCGTCCGGCGCTCCACGGACCCCACGGACAGCAGACCCCCGCCGACGACCAGGACGTCTCGCCGCTCCCGCATCCGGGCCAGGGCCGCCGCGGTGTCGAAACAATGCGGGAAGGAGTCGTCCACGACGATCGCACCGGCCCGCAGCCTCGACACGTCCAGCACCGCACCGCCCCCGCTCACCGCGGTGATCAGCAGATCGGCCTCGTACACGGCCGTCGGTAGCGTCGCACCGGACTCGTGGACCTCCACGTTCCGTGCGAGGCCCCGAGCGATCAGGTCGTCCGCCAGGCTCCGCAGTCGCGGCACGCTGCCCGCGACATCGCACAGGAGCAGCCGGGCGGGCGGCTCGGCCGCGAGGGCGAGGAGCAGGTCGAGGGACGAGCTGCCGATGGAGCCCAAACCGGCCACGGCGACGACGAGGTCGCCGAGTTCGCGGTCGGTCCGGGCCAGCGCGGCGTGAACGGTCTTGACCACGGACACCGCCGTCGCCGCGTGGCCCGTGGTGAGGGCCGTCCCGGTCGGTGTTCCGGTGTCCGGCTCGCGCAGCACGCCGAAGCCGTACGCGGTGAGGGACGGGATCATGCCCGCGAGCGAGACGCAGCGGGCGCCCAGCGACGCCGCGTGGGCGACGGCTCGGGCCGTACGGTGCGCCAGGTCGGACGTCGACGCCAACTCGTCGGCGAACAAAGGGAGGCAGACGAACCCGGACAGGCCCAGCGGCGTGTCGATCTCCTCCACGAGCCGCGGACGCCCTTCGGGGAAGAGCAGACGGCGGAGATCTTCACGCGACACCGTCCCGTTCGCGGCTCCCGCGAGGCCGGCGGCCGCCGCGAGCTGACCGGGCGGCGGCAGGTAGCCCACGAGCGCGGAGTCCAGGAGGCCGACGGCGGGCGAGGGCTCCGCCTCCGCTCGTCGTCCGGTCGCCGTGGCTCCGGAGCGCGTCGTCGGGGGCGAGGGCTCCGCCTCCGCTCGTCGTCCGGTCGCCGTGGCTCCGGAGCGCGTCGTCGGGGGCGAGGGCTCCGGAACCGCTCCACGCCCGGTTGTCCAGGCTCCGGAACGCGGCGCCGCGGCCGATACCTCGTCCGCCGCCACGGCCCGTGCCTCGTCCGGCCCCACGACCCACGCCTCGTCCACCGCCACGGCCGGTGTCTCGTCCGCCGCCGCGGTCAGCGCGCTCCGCAGCGCGCGGGTGAACCGGGCGAAGGCCGACTCGGTCGGGAACGCGGCGGTGGACGCGCGCAGCGTCACCCGCAGCCCTCCCTCGGCGATCGGACGCGCCGCCAGGAACGTGTCCGTCCCCACCGGAGGTGGCGCGAGGACGGCGTCGCCGTCGTCCCACCTCAGGCTCAGGGTTTCGCCGCTCAGCGGTCCGAGGGCCGAGAAGTCCAGGAAGGTGAAGAAGAACTGGGCGGCCGGCGGCAGCCCGCCGTCCCTCGGGGACGCGTGGACCCGCTGCGCACGCGCCGCCCCCGCCGCGTCCACCACGGCGCGCAGGTCCTCGGCGAAGGTGCGGCCCGGCCGCCCGCCGACGGTCGGCGCACACGGCCGCACCGGTACGGCGGCGGCGAACGGGCCGAACACCAGGTGGGCGTCGGGCCGGGCGCCGTCGTCGCGGCCCGACACCGCGAGCCCGAGGACCAGATCCTCCTGCCCGGTGGTGACGGCCAGCGTCCGGTAGTACGCGGTGAGGACCGGGGCGAAGAGCGTCGTACCCGCCGCGGTGGCCATCCGACGCAGGGCGCCGACCTGACCCTCGCTCAGGGTGAACCCGGTGGAACGGTACGGGGGTGCCGTGGGGTCCTTGTCGGTCGTGGGCCCGCCGAGGACCGGGCGCCGATAGGGCGCGCCGAGTCGGGCCCCGATGGTTCCACCGGAGGACGCCACGCGTTCCTGAAGGGCCACGTGGTCACGGAAGGTGGTGCGCAGCGGCGGGAGTTCGGCGGACTCGCCCCGTACGGCGCGGTCGTAGACGGAGAGCAGCTCGCGGCCGAGCAGCGCCACGCTGTAGCCGTCGCCGATCAGGTGATGGGCGTGGACGACGAGGGCATGTTCGTCGGGCCCGAGCGTGAGGAGCCGCAGCCGCAGCAGAGGCCATGCCCAGGGCTCGAAGCGGCGCTCCCGCTCCTCGGAGATCCGTGACGCGAGGAGTTCGGGCGCGGCGAGGGTCTCGAAGTCGACCGGCAGCCGCAGGGTGGGCGGAAGCTCCTGCTGCACGGGCGGGCGCGCGCCCGCCGGGAACACGGTGCGCAGCATCGGGTGGCGTGCGACGCAGGCGTCGACCGCCCGCTGGAACACCTCGGGCCGCAGGGGTCCGTCGACCCGCAGACAGGCGAGCCAGGCCGTGTGGGAGCCGGGGGCCATGGCCTCGGCGAGGAGGAAACCGCGCTGGGAGGGGGCGAGAGGGAACGGCGAGGGACCGTGGAGCTGGACCTCGTCGCCACCGGATCGGCCCCGCGCATCGGCCGAGGCGTCGGCGGGGCGGTCGGCGGCGGGGCGGTCGGCGGCAGGGCCGGCCTCGGCGGCGCCGTCGATCGCCGCCGCGAGGGCGGCCAGCGTGCGGTGGTCGTACACGACCGTGGGCCTCGGCAGCACCGGGATCTTCTCCCGCAGCCGCGCGAACACCTGGAGGACGAGCAGCGAGTCGCCGCCCAGGGCGAAGAAGTCGTCCTCGCGCCGGATCTCCTCGCCGTCGAGGAGCTCGGACCAGACACCTGCGAGGAGGACCTCGGTCGGCGTCGCCGGGGGAGTCCCCGGCGCCGGGGCGCCCGTCGGTTCCTGGGACGCCTCCGGGCCGGGCGCCGGTACGGGTGCGGTGAGCGCGGCGCGGTCGATCTTTCCGGTCCCGGTCAGGGGGAGTTCGTCGAGCAGGTGGATCCGGGCCGGGAGCATGTACTCGGGAAGCGTTCGTGCCAGATGTGTGCGCAGAGCCGTGGAGTCCGCGGCCACGACGCCCGGACGGCGCTCGACGAAGGCGCTCAGCCGCCCGTCACCGTGCACCACGGCGGCGCGCGCGACCGCCGGATGCGCCAGCAGCACCGACTCGATCTCGCCGGGCTCCACCCGGTGCCCTCGGATCTTCACCTGGTCGTCGAGCCGCCCGAGGAACTCCAGGACGCCTTCAGCGTCGCGCCGCACCCGGTCTCCGCTGCGATACCAGCGGCGCCCGTCCCGCTCGACGAACGCGGCGGCGGTCAGCTCGGGTGCGTGGAGATAGCCGGGTGTGAGCCCCACACCGGCGATGAGCAGCTCGCCCGGCTCGCCCGGTGCGCAGCGCCGCCCGTCCGCCGTCACCACGTCGACCTCCGTGCCGGTGAGGGGCGTGCCGATGGGCAGCGTCCGCACGTCGTCGCGGGGGCGGCTGTCGATGATGTGGAACGTGGCGTTGATGGTGGACTCGGTGGGACCGTAGAGGTTGGCGATCCGGTGCCCGGGTCCGAACAGGTCGTACCAGCGGCGCACATGGGCGGGCGGCAGCGCCTCCCCGCCGACGTGGATCCAGCGCAGCGCCGACAGGTCCGCCGCCCGCGCTCCGCCCCGTACGCGGGTCTCGGCCGCTTCGAGGAGCCGGGACCACAGGCTCGGGACCGAGCTCCACACCGATATCCGGGCCTGCTCGACCCGGTCGAGCAGCGCTTCGGGGTCCCGGAGCAGCCGGCGGGGGAGGGTGACGACGGTGGCCCCGACGAGCAGGGGTGCGAGGAGCTGACGTACCGACGCGTCGAAGCACAGGGACGCGGTCTGGGCGAGCCGGTCGCCCTCGCGGTAGCCGAACGTGGCCAGCGCCCAGTCGAGATAGTTGGTCATCGAACGACGGGTGATCGGCACCGCCTTGGGGCGCCCGGTGGAGCCCGAGGTGAAGATCACGTACGCGAGGGAGTCGGCGCCGGGGGCCGGGACCTCCGCGTCGGACCGCTCTCCGGCGGGCTCGGACGACGGCTCGTCGGCCGGGACGAGCGTGATGCCGGCGGCCTCGGCGAGACGGGTCGCCGAGGCGTGGGTGGCCGCATGGCACACGAGGACGCGGGTACGGGAACGCTCCAGCTGGTCGGCCAGACGGACGGGAGGATGGGACGCGTCCAGCGGCACCCAGCCCGCGCCGGCCCGCAGGATTCCGACCACACCCGCCACGGTGTCCCCGCCGGGTTCGGTCAGCAGCCCCACCAGGTCACCCGGGGCGACTCCGTGGGCACGCAGCCGGGAGGCGAGCGAAGCCGACGCCCGGTCCACATCGGCATAGGTGAGGACGCCGCCGTCGCCGGTGTCGACGGCCACCGCGTCCGGCGTCGCGCGGAACTGCGCGCGGAGCCGGGCGACGATGTCGGGGCGCGCGCCGGACGGCTCTTGGGAGCCGACAGGGATCCGCGCGGCGGCGACGGGTGCCACGGCCTCGGCCGCCTCGCCGAGCAGTGCGGACCGCGACGGCTTCGCGGCCTCGACGAGCTCGGCCAGGTGCTCGTCGGCGAGCCGGGCGATCGTGGCCCGGTCGAAGAGGCGGGCCGGGAAGTTCCACGAGAACGACAGCTCCCCGTCCGACTCCCAGCACAGCAGGCCCAGCCGGGTGGCGGCGGAGGCCGTTCCGGCGGAGGTCGGACGGACCGTCACCGGGCAGTCGGGGTCGAGGGAGACCGGGAACCGGGCGAAGCTGAACGACGCGGGCGCCGCCGTACGCGGTCCCGATCCGTCCGCCGGCAGGAGCCGCGCGAGATCCAGGCTCGTGAGGCGGCCGTGCCGCTCGGCCTCCGGCCACGCGTCGCGCAGCCGTACGGCGAGCGTGTGCGCCGCATCGTCCGGGCCGACGCGCACAGTGGCGGGGAGGACGTCGGCCAGGGGTCCCACGAGCCGGTCGATGCCGGGCAGCCTCGCCTCGCGGCGGGCCCGAGCGACGTTGACGGACACGTCCTCCCTGCCGCCGCTCCAACGCGACAGGCAGCGTGCGTACGCCGCGAGCAGCAGGTGGAACAAGGACACGTCGTGCGCGGCGGCCACCTCCCGCAGCGCGGCCGACAGGCCGGGGCCGGGCGCCACCTGGTGGGCGAGAAGCGGGGGTTCGGGGTGGGCGAGCGGGTCGCCGTCGTACGGCAGAGCGAGCGGTTCGCTCCCGCGGGTCAGGACGTCACGCCAGTACGCCCCGTCCTCGGCGAGGGCGGCCTCCGAACGCTCCGCCCGCTCGTACGCGGCGTACGCGGCGAAGTGGGTCTGAAGCGCGGGGAGTTCAGGGGAGCGCCCCTCGGAGAGGGCCGTGTAGAGGGACCAGAGTTCCTCGCCGAGGATGTTCAGGCTGAAGCCGTCGGCGACGGCGTGATGCACCACGATGACGAGACGGGCGGAGCCCGGCGCGCCGGTACGGGCGAGCACGGCGCGCACGGGAGCCTCGGCGGCGAGGTCGAACGGGCGGTTGCGCAAGGTCTCTTCGAGCCGCCCCAGCTCCTCCTCGACGGAGCGGACGCCGGGCAGGTCGCAGACCTCGAACCAGTCGGGTATCCGTGCCCCGCCGGGGGGAACGACCGCCTGCGTGGGCGTCGGCTGCCCGGGGTGGACCCGGACACGGAGCATCGGGTGACGGTCGGCGAGCAGGCCGAGCGCGGTGCCGAGGAGATCGGGGTCGAGGGGGCCGCGCACGTCCTGCGTCACGTACCCGTAGGCGGCGACGTCCGGGTACAGCCCGCCCTGGGTGTGGAAGGCGAGCTGGACCGGCGTCAGGGAGAAGGGGAGGGAGTCGTCGGCCACCGCGGCGGCCGGCGCCGCCCCGGAGACCTCGGGTTCCCGGGAGTGGAGCCGGCGGGCGAGTTCGCCCAGGGTGCGGTGCTCGAAGAAGAGCGTGATGGGAAGGGAGCGGTCGAGCTCCTTCTCCAACCGCTTGACGAGATCGACGGCCGTCAGCGAGTCCAGGCCCAGGCCGAGCAGCGGCACGTCGTCCCCGAGCTCGGCGGGGGACACCCGCAGAGCCTCGGAGACGAGCTGCCGCAGGACCTCCGACAGACCGATGTCGTCGTCCGACGGACCGGTCGTGTCGTCGACGCGTACCGGGCTCGCCTCGGACACCCGGGACGGGGGCCTGACGTTCGCGGACGCGGGCACGACCACATCGGCAGGGGGACGAGCCGCGGTGGCGGTCGGCTCCAGGTCGGCGACCATCACCTGCGCGGCGTCGAGGCCACAGGCGCGGCGCAGCGCCTCCAGCGCCACGCCGGTGGCCAGCGGCGCGGGCCCGCGTCCGGCGCCGCGAGCGGGCGCGCGCGACGTGTCGGCGGGGCGACCGGCCTCGGCGGGCCGGCGCATGGCGGCCGCCTGGCCGGCACCGACGCCGCGTCCCGTACCGGAGAAGTGGCCCGCACCGACGCCGCGTTCCGTACCCGTGCCACGGCCCGTACCGGCGCAGCCTCCCGCCCCGGCGCCGAGGCCGCCCGTGTCGGCGAGGAGTCCCGTATCGGCGAAGGCCGCGAAGTTGACCGCCAGCCACGGCCGGCCGGCCGCGCGCTCGGCCGCGGCGAAGGCGTCGAGGTAGGCGTTGGCGGCGGCGTAGTCGCCGATGGCCCCCGCCAGTCCCGGCAGCACCGACGCGACCGAGGAGAAGGCCACGCACAGGGCCGGGCGCAGGTCGTGCGTGCGCAGTCCGCGTGCGAGCAGCGCCGTGCCGCGCGTCTTGGCGGCCAGGACCTCGGCCACCTCCTCGGGCGTCTTCGCCCGCAGAGTGCCCGGGCGGACCACCCCGGCCGCATGCACGAGCACGTCGAGGCGGGGCAGACCGGCGAGCAGCGCGTCGACATCGGCCTCGCGGGAGACATCGGCGGCGCGGTACTCCACGGTGGCGCCGAGCGCCCGGAGTTCGCGGAGCAGCCCGTCCGGCGCAACGGTCGAGCGACCCGTGAGCACCAGGGTCGGCCGGCCCCGACCAGCGAGATCACGGGCCAGCGCGCCGCCGACCCCTCCGGCGCCCCCGGTGATCAGATACACGCCGTCGGCCGGCAGCGTCGCCTCGGCCGCGGTCGTGACCGGTTCGGAGGTCCGGCCGAGCCGTCGCCCGGCCCGCCAGGCGACGGCTGTCCGGACGAGGTCGTCGCCGCGCGGCGCGGGACGCGCGGTGAGTTCGAGGTCGAGCGCGCCGAGGCGCGTGTCGAGGTCGTCCAAGGAGGACAGGTCGACGCTGTGCGCCGCGACACCGGGGAATTCCTCGGACAGCGCCAGGGTCAGTCCGGTCAGCACCGCCTGCGCCGGGCGCGGACGTTCCGCGGCCGCGCCGGTGACATGGACGTCCTCGGTGACGACGAGCACGCGTGGGCGATGGTCCGCGAGCTGCGGAAGCATGCCCTGGAGCTCGGCCACCATGGCACGGTGGGCCGCGTCGAGCACGGTGGCGGAGTCCGGCTCCACCGCCTCACCCGCGAGCAGCACGGCCGCTGCCGGGGCCGCCGTTCCGGCGGGCGGCGGGTCCCCGGCCCGCAGGACGGTGACGCCCCTCGCCGCGAGCCGGTCCGCGAACGCGCGGGCGAACGTCGAGTCAGGGCCGGCCAGCAGGACGGCGGACGGTCCCGAGCCGACGGTCAGCGGGGCGTCGTCCCAGACGAACCGGTGCAGCATCGGACGCGGCCGCGAAGCGGTGACGGGCCAGTGGCGGCGCCGCTGGAAGGGATACGTGGGTACGGAGATCCGGGCCCGTCCGGCGTCCATGGCCGTACGGTCCAGCGGTACGCCCCGCTGCCAGAGCCGGCCCACGGTGTCGAGGAGCCCCCGCGCGCCGTCGCGGTCCCCGGCCGGGAGCGCGAGCGTCCCCGCTCCGCGCGGGTGCGCCGCAGCCAGGGCGTGGACGTTCCCGCACAGGGTTCCGGCGCCGAGCTCCAGGAAGGTGTCGTATCCGTCGTCGAGCAGCCGGTGCACGGCCGCGCCGAAGCGGACCGGCCGCCGGGCGTGGTTCCGCAGATACGCGGGGTCCAGGACCGGTTGCCACGCCGCGGTGACCGTACTGATCAGCGGGGTCACGGACGGGCGGAGGGCGAGGGCTCCGGCGGCCTCCGCGAGCGGGTCGAGAGCCGGGTCCATCAGGGGCGAGTGGAACGCCCGGGACACCCCGAGCCGGCGCGTCGCGATCCCTCGCGCGGACAGCTCGGCGACCGCCCGGTCGACGGCGGCCTCCGTGCCGGCCAGGACGACCTGGTCCGGACCGTTCACCGCGGCCACGCTCAGTGCGCCCCGGGCGTCGGCCACCAGGGCGGTGACCGTCTCCTCGTCGCAGCGCACCGCCGCCATGGCGCCGGGGGCGCAGACCTCCGCCATCAACCGGCCGCGTTCGACGGCGAACCGCACGGCGTCGCCGAGGGAGAGCGTTCCGGCGACGCACGCGGCGGCGATCTCGCCGACACTGTGCCCGGCGACCGCGTCCGGCGTGATCCCCCACGCCCGTATCTGGCGGGCGAGCGCGACCCCGTAGGCGACGAGGAGCGGCTGGGCGATGTCGGTTCCGGCCGGCGCGTCGTGCGACGCGCCGGGGTCCAGGCACCAGCCGGCGAGACTGCGCCCGCCGATCATGCCGGCGTGATCGGACGCCTCGTCGAGCGTTTCGCGGAACACGGGCGCGTCCGCGTAGAGGGCGCGGGCCTGACCGTGCGGGCGGGCGCCCTGCCCGGGCAGGAGGAGGACGAGACGCGCACGGGACCGAACGGCGGCGCCGAACGGCGCCATCGGGTCGCGTGCCGCGTCGTCGCGTACGGCGTCGAGCCGCGCCGCGAGATCGCCCTCCGCGACGAGGGCGAGACGGTCGGGTCCCTCGTCGCGGGCCGAGGCGACGGCGGCGCAGACGTCGCCCTCGTCGAGACCGGGGTTGTCCCGCAGATGGTCCGCGAGTCGGGCGGCGGCCGCCCGAAGTGCGGCGGTCCCGTGCGCCGACAGGGTCAGCAGCCGCGGACCGTCCGAGGGAGTCCGGGTCCTCTCGGACCGGGCGGGCGCCTCCTCCAGTACGGCGTGGGCGTTGGTGCCGCCGAAGCCGAACGCGTTGACCCCCGCGACCAGTGGGCCGGGAGCCTCCCAGTCCCGTACGTCGTCGACCAGCGCGAAACCGGAGGCGGCCAGGTCGATCGCGGGCGCCGTCCGGAGCGGGGACGGGGGCAACCGCCGCCGCCCGAGCGCGAGGACGACCTTCACGAGGCTCGGCATCCCGGCGGCGTTGAGCAGGTGGCCGACGTTGGTCTTGACCGAGCCGAGCAGGCGGAGCCCTCCGTCGGCACGCGGCGGAAAGGCGTGCGCGAGCGAGCGCAGCTCGACCGGGTCGCCGATCGGTGTACCGGTGCCGTGCGCCTCCACATATGACACGGTCTCGGGGTCGATGCCGGCGTCGCGGTACGTCCGCGTGATGACGTCGCGCTGTGTCAGGGGGTTGGGTGCCATCAGGCTCAGCGAGTGTCCGTCGTTGTTGACGGCGGTCGCGCGGAGGACCGCGAGCACCGGATCGCCGGCCCGCTCCGCCTCGTCGAGACGGGTCAGGACGAGCGCCGCGCCGCCCTCGCCCGGGACGAAGCCGTCGGCTGCCGACCCGAACGCGTGACAGCGGCCGGTCGGGGAGAGCGCCTGCGCCTTCTCCAGCAGGGCGTACCCGGTCGGCGTCAGATCGAGGTGCACGCCGCCGACGACCGCGATGTCGCACTCACCTGCCTGGAGGCTGCGGCGCGCGAGGTGCAGCGCGACCAGCGCGGAGGAGCACGCGGTGTCGACCGCGAGCGCGGGACCGGTCAGATCCAGGCAGTGCGCGACGCGGGCGGCGAGCATGTTGGGGAGGTTCCCCGTCAGCGCGGCGGCGGGCAGATCGCCTTCGTGGCAGGTCTGTTCGAGCACCTTCCGATAGCCGCTGTCACCGGCGGCGACGAACACGCCCACCCGGCGGCCGTGCCGGCGCGGGCCCGCGTACCCGGCCCGCTCCAGCGCCTCGTGCGCCAGTTCCAGCAGGATGCGCGCCTGGGGATCGGTCGCCAGGGCCTCGTCCTGGCCGATGCCGAAGAAGCCGGCGTCGAACCCGGCCGGCTCTTCGAGGAACGCGCCCCAGCGGGAGTGAGCGTCCGACGACTGCGCCCACCGTCCGTCCGGCACACCCGTGACGGCGTCGTAGCCCTCGACGAGCCGGTCCCAGAACGCCTCCGGGGTCTCGGCCCCGGGGAAGCGACAGGCGAGGCCGGACACGGCGATCACGGGCGCGGCGTCGGACACGGGCTCGGGCCGGGGAGTCCCGGAGGGGGTCTCGTCCGTCCGAGGGCGGCGCGCGTGCGAGCCCGTCTGGGTGTCCTGGCCGAGTATGAGCCCGGCGAGCGCGGAGACCGTGGCGTGGTCACGCATGTCGGACGGGCGCAGCGGTACGCCGAACGCGTCCTCCAGAGCGGCCAGTACCTCCATGGCCTTGAGCGACGAACCCCCGAGCGCGCGGAAGTCGTCGTGCGGCGCGATCTCCGCCACGGGCAGCCCGAGCGTCCGTGCCCAGACGCCGAGCACGACACGTTCGACGTCCCGTCGCGACCGGGGCTCGACCGAGGAAGGCGTGTCGTCCGGCCGCCCGTGGGAGGCACCGACGGTGGCCCCTGTCGCGTCGGCGCCATCGGCTTCCCCCACAGGGGAGGGTCGGTCCGCTCCCTCGGGGACGGTGGAACCGACGAAGTTCGCGGAGCTGGTGCCGGGACCGGTGCCGCTGCCGGAGTCGCTGCCGTTGCCGGAGCCGCTGTCGGAGCCGGGACCGGCCCCGGCCATGTCCCCTGCCCCTGGCAGCGATCCGCCCCCGAACACACCCACGGAGCCCCGCCCCGCGATCTGCGGGTACTCGCCGCCCTCGAAGCGCTCCCGAAGCAACCCCCGGCGGACCTTTCCGCTGGTCGTGCGCGGGAAGGCGCGCAGGGGCACCGCCAGCACCCGTACGTCGTCGTGCCCCAGAGCCTCGCGGACCCGCGCCGCGACCTCGCGCAGCGACGCGTCGGTCACGGCGGCGAGGGGTGGCGCGGGCGCGAGGAAGACGACCACCCGCTCGCCGCCGCCCGACGGATCGGTGGAGCCCACGACGGCGACCGGGCACCGCCCGAGACCGGACGCGTCCGCCGCCATCTCTTCGAGATCCGCCGCGTGGAAGGTCCGTCCGTCGACGAAGACGACGTCCTTGGACCGACCGGTCACGCAGAGCCGCTCCTCGCGCAGGAATCCCATGTCGCCGGTGCGCAGCCACCCGTCGACGAACGCGTCCGCCGTCGCCTCCGGGGCCCGGTGATAGCCGCGGGCCACCTGTGGGCCCCGCACCTCGACATGGCCGACCCGACGGTCCTCGACGGGCTCGCCCCCGTCGTCGGTGATCCGGACGGCGCAGCCGTGCACCGGGCTGCCGACGTCCATCAACTCGACCGCGTCCGGGTGTCCGGGCGTGGTGTCCACGGCCAGCCCACGGCTGAGCTCCGCCCGGTCCAGGGCGAGCGGTCGAGCCACCTCGCCGGGTGGCGGGAAGGTCACGGCGAGCGTGGCCTCGGCGAGTCCGTACACCGGCTGCGGCGCGCTCGCCGCGAGCCCCGTGGGTCGCATCCGCCGGACGAAGGCCCGCCACACGGTGGGGGAGATCGGCTCCGCGCCCACCAGGATCATCCGTACGCAGGTCAGGTCGAGACCGGCGAGGGTGTCGTCCGGCACGCGCCGTTCGACGAGGTTCAGGGCGAAGTTGGCGGCGGAGAGCAGCGTCGCCCGGTGCCGGGCCGCCGCCTCCAGCCATCGCGCGGGCCGCTTGGCGAACGTCAGGGGTTCGAGCCGGACCTGCTTGATCCCCGCCGACAGCGGGACGAGGTGGGTGCCGATGAGCCCCATGTCGTGGAAGTACGGCATCCAGGTGGCCAGGACGTCCTCGGAGCGGATTCCGGCGGCGGCGCGGATCTGCGCCAGATTGGCCAGCACGGCCGCATGCGTCAGTTCGACCCCCTTGGGCGCCCCCGTGCTGCCCGAGGAGAACTGCAGGAACGCCACGTCGTCAGGCGATCGACTCGGCAGCCGCCTCGGCGTGGGACGGTCCCGCAACGCGTCGAGCGTCAGGGGACGTACGGAGTCGGGCAGGGCGCCGAGCAGCGGCGCGGTGGACGGGCCGAGGGCCACCGGAGGCCGGCCGAGGAACTCCCAGACGGGCCGCACCCGCCGGACGTCCGGGGCGAGCGGCACGGGTACGAGTCCGGCGGCGACGGCACCCCAGAAGAGCGGCAGGAACTCCTCGCTCCGGTCCGCCGGCAGCACCACGTGGCTTCCCGGAGCGAGACCCGCGTCCAGGAACCCTCCGGCGACGCGCCGCGCGTCGCCGAGCAGCGCGCGATGGGTGACGACGCGTTCGCCGCCGTCGCCGCGTACGTGGACGATGCCCTGGTCCGGCGCGGCTTCTGCCGCGGCGGTCAGCACGTCCAGCAGCACCGTCTCGCTGTTCACCCGCATCGACGCCCCCGTGGTTCTGGTCGGCGGCGGGCCGTCCCACGGTACGTGCGAGAGCGACCGCCCCCGGTCCGGTCTGTTCTGCCGGTAATGATGACCGATGGTCGATGCGCGGCGCGGCGGGGGTGAGCGCTCCGGTCCGTTCGCCGCCGGTGGGAGGCGCCGGACCGGGGCCGAACGCGCCAGGACCGCGGGGCGGATGCGCCCCGCGGTCCTGGTCCCGGGCCCGTCCGCCGGGGAGGAGGCGGCCGGGGGAGCGGCCCCGTGAGGGGAGCGGAACCGCTCGGTGGTTCGGTCCATCACCCTCGCAATCGAAACCGGCACGGGCAACACATCCCCATGTTCTTTGCGCAAGATCTGAGGTTCCCCTTCGGTAACAAGGGACTCCGGGCGCCTGAGGTCAAAGGGCCGTGCCGGTGGATCGAGTCCGGTACCTGGCGGCCGGTCGGCGATCTGTCGATCGAGGCACAACATCGAACATCGGTGGCGCGGTTCATCGCGGGCAGGTCGGGGACAGACCGGAAGATTTCCTGAGCAACGGCGCGGCAGTCGCAGCCTGGTCCGGACCGATCCCCACACGATGCCTCGTCATTCCGCACGTTCGCACATACAGTGCTCGATCGACCGGATCGTCGAGACGCCTGGGGGTCCTGTGAGTCTTTCGCTGCGTCAGGAAGCGATCCTGTGGCAGGTTCGCCTGAAGGGTTCCGTCAACGTGACCCGGATCGCCGGAGAACTCGGTGTCTCCGTGATGACTGTTCGCAGGGACATCGCCGTCCTGGTCAGGCACGGTGTCGTCACCCGTGTCCACGGGGGAGCCATCCTGCCCCGCAGCGCGCCCGCCCGCCGCGACGGCGGACCGAGGGTCCCGGCACGCGGCCCCACTCCGTCGCTGGGCATGGTCGTGCCCAGACGATCGGCGTACTACCGGGACGTCATCGCGGGCGTCGAGAACGTCGCGCAGGCCGTCGGGGCCCGGCTCACGCTCGGCGTCTCCGCCTACGGCGACGAGCGCCCGCAGGTGACGGACATGCTGAACGCGGGGGTGGACGGGCTGCTCCTCACGCCGCGCCCCCATGTGCTGCTGTCCGCGGAGGAGTCCGCGTGGATCCGTGAACTGCCGGTACCCGTCGTGATCGTCGAGCGGCGACCGGAGCCGGCGGCCGGGCTCGACCATCTGGACCGCGTCGCCTCGGACCACGCGCGCGGCACCGTGCGGGCGGTGCGCCATCTGGTGGAGCTGGGGCACCGCAAGGTCGGGCTGCTGACCTCCGCCACCCCCACCGCCGTCTGGATCGGCCGGGGTCTCGACGTCTCCCGGGAGATGTTCGGGCTGCTGCCGGGGGCGCCCCGGACGGACGACCTCGGCGCCGGCGACCTGGCCGCTGTCGACGCCTTCATCGAGGACCTCGTCGCGACGGGCACGGCCGCCGTGGTCGCCCATCCCGACGAGCAGGCGGCCTTGCTGGCCCAGCGGATCCGGGCCCGAGGCATGTCCGTCCCGGGCGACATCGCGGTCGTCGCGTACGACGACGATCTGGCCTCCCTGGCCGAGATCCCTCTGACGGCGGTCGCCCCGGCCCGGCATGCCGTCGGCCGACTGGCCGCGACGCGGTTGCTCCGACGACTGCGTGACGGGCACCGGCACGTCGTGCAGGAGAGCCTGCTCCTTCCTCGTCTGGTGGTCCGCGCCTCGACGGCGCTGTGAGGCGATCCGGTGTGTTCGGTGTCGAGCGATCGGCCGGGCGGTCATTGACCGGCCGTCACCGGCCCCGCACGTTGAGGCGGAGACGAAGGTTCCGCTGACGTCAGGAGAAGCATGAAGCCCCACGACATCACGGCCGTGAATCCCCTCTCGGGCCGCCGCCACAGGATGCCCCTGGCCGCGGTGACGGCGCTGTGTCTGAGCGCCGCGCTCGGCGCCGGGCCCGCCCAGGCGGACGCGTCCCCCTCCTTGGTCGACCCGGCGACACCCGTCGCGGCACGGCCACTCGGCGCGACGGAGTCGGCGCGGGCGCTGGTGTTCAGCGACGAGTTTCTCGGACCCGCCCTGGACACGTCCAAGTGGACCGCCCGCGACCAGGAACGCACCGAGTCCACGCGCACGGACGGGATCCGCTGGTGGTACAAGCCCGGCAATGTCCGGGTCATCACCGACAACGGCGGAAACCTCGCCATCGACCTCACCAAGCTCGCCGACAACCAGTACGCCGGCGGGCGCGTGGACTCGCAGAACAGGTTCGACTACACCCACGGAACCCTCGAAGTCCGCTTCCACACCCCGCAGGCGACCCATGGGCACCTCGCCGCGGTATGGCTGCAGGCGTCCGGCGGGCACGGCTCGACTCCGGGTACCGCGGCCGACGGGGCCGAGTACGACATCGTGGAGACCGCTGACCAGGCCGACACCTACCCCGTCACCGTCCACTACGACGGCTACGCCGCCGAGCACAAGCAGTCCTCCACCACCGTGAGCGCCCCCGGCCTGCACAGCGTCTGGTATCACACCGTCGGCATGAGCTGGACGGCCACACAGATCCGGTTCACGTACGACGGCACGGTCGTGCGCACCATCACCGACCCGAAGCTCATCAGCCTGGTCAGGGAGTTCCCGATCCTCTCCCACGAGGTCCTGCAGTTCGCCGACGGCGCGGTCGAGAACGCACCGCTCGACTTCAACTCCACCGTGTACGTGGACTACATCCGGGTCTGGCAGTAGCCCGGCAGTCGCGACGCCTCTCGCTGTGGGCCCACGCCGCCGTCAATGCGTGGAGAAAGTGCCACCTGAAAGGGCGTCAGAACGTGGGGTGTTGACCGTTCGGCCATTGGTGCTCGATGCGGTCGATTCCAAGCGTTTGCGGGGCCTGCGGCGGCACTGATCGGTCAGTTCTGGTCGAGGTCGGTCAGTGCGGAGGTTCTCGTTCCAGCAAGGTCACATGGCGTACCCGAACTGACTATTCTCCCCTGCGTGTTGCGCTGCACTCACAGCGAGTCACCGAACGCTGTGTCGCGCAAGGACGGAGCCTGGGCGCAGGGAGGCGTCACCGATGCGATCTCGAACCGACACGTCGGCGGCGCCCATCAGAACACCTCTGCTGGACCACGTGAAGTCCCGACCGCTCCGGTCGGCGCGCCGCACCACCCCCAGTCCACTCCATCCAGACTGTTTAGGGACCCCTCGATGGTTCGTACAGGTTCGATGCCCGGAGCCCTGCCACGCGCAGGCGCCCCGGCTTGGCTAGTCCCCCCCGGTGTTCTGACCGGGGCCTGCGGCATAGCGCTGATCTTCGTCCCCGCGCAGATACGCATGCCGGTTGCCTGGTGCGGCCTCGTCGCCGCCGTTCTGACGGCCATCGTCTCGGCCGGTACGGCCCGCCGGGCGCGCCTGGCCGAGGAGGCCCGCCACGCGCGGGCCGGTGCCGAGGTGCAGCAGTACTACGCGCAACGCGAGGCCGCGCTCCTCGGGCGCCTCGCCGATCAGCGGGCCACCACGGTGTGGCTCGCCGAGTCGCTCCTCCCCGCGGCAGTCGCCCGGATGCAGAAGGGCGACCCCGCTTCGGAGATCCTGCAGTCCGTCTCGTTCGGGGAACACCTCGACAGCGAGTTCGCCGAGGCCCTCCGGGACGCCCTGCGGACGCTCCTCGAAGCCGTGGAGGCGGAGGAGCACACGCGGGACTCCTCCCAGCGGGCACTGGTGGCCATCGCGCGAAGGGTCCAGGCGATCGTGCATCAGCTCGCCAAGGACCTCCACGACATGCAGATCCTGCACGGCACGGATCTCGTGGTCTCCCACGGCCTGCAGGCCATCGACCACCGCAACGCCCTGATCGGCCGCCTCGCGGCGAGCGTCGCGGTACTGGGTGACGCCCGGCCCGGACGCCAGTGGTCGAAGGCGATCCCCCTCTACGACGTGGTGCGCGGGGCCATGTCGCGCATCGTGGACTATCCCCGCGTGAAACTGCAGTCGGTGACCGAGGTGGCCGTGATCGGGCAGGGCGCCGAGCCCCTGATCCACGTCCTGGCCGAACTCCTCGACAACGCCACGACCTTCTCGCCGCCGCACACCCCGGTCGAGGTGAGCGCGAGCGAGGTGCCCTCCGGCATCGCGATCGAGATCGAGGACCGCGGAGTCGGGCTCACCGAAGAGGTCAGGCAGCGCGTCGACCGCATCATGGACCGGGCGGCGTCCGGCCTCGATCTCGCCGACCTCGGCGAGGCGACGCAGCTCGGGCTGCCCGTCGTCAGCAGGCTGGCCCGCGAGAACGGCCTCGACGTCGATCTGCGTACCTCCGCCTACGGAGGAGTACGGGCCGTGGTGCTCGTTCCGCGGAGCATGATCACCACGGTCCGGCAGCCCGCCCAGAAGATCCAACCGTTCGCGCCGAAGCAGATGGGCGCACCGAGCGTGCCGAGGCCGACGATGACGCGCGACGCCTCAGCGGATTCCGTCGAGGTCAGGACGACCGCCAACGGCCTCCCGCAGCGGCGACGGGAGTCGCCCGTCCCGACACCGGTCGTCCGCACGAGCCCCCAGCCCTCCACCGCTCCCGCCGCATCCCGCACCAGGACGGCCGGCGCCGCCCGGCAACCCGGCCTGATGTGGGAGGCGTTCAGCGGAGACAAGCGGCCGGGTGCCGAACCTTCCCCCCGCACCAGCGAGCCATCAGATGAGGATGAGTAACCGTGACGCCACTGCCAAACATGGACTGGATGCTCAAGGAGCTCGCGGCCAGCGTCCCGTACGTGCGCCACGTCGTCGCGCTGTCGTCGGACGGTTTGTGCATCGGTCAAGCGAACACGGAGACCGACACGGCTGACGCCATCGCCGCCGCCTGCTCGGGCATGCAGAGCCTGGCGAAGGCCATCGCGCAGAAGTTCCCCCACGGAGACGGCTCCACGCGGATGGTCGGCATCGAGGTCGACGGCGGTTACTTCTCCCTGATGGCGGCCGGGCCCGGGGCCTATCTCGCGGTGCTGGCCGACGAGGAGGTGGACGCGGGGTTGCTGGGCGACCGCATGCGTACGCTCGTGGTCCGGATCGGCCAGCACATGACCAGTCCGCCTCGGGATGACGTCGGGCAGGCGATGTGACGTCAGAGCACCAGGACGCATGGGATGAAGGCAGTCCCGTACCGCTGTACGTCATCTCCGGTGGCCCCGGTTCCTCGGCGAAGGCCTTCAACCTGGTCACCCTCATCACATCGAGGTCCGCGCCCGAACCCGCGATGCAACCCGAGCAGGCGGCGATCCTCAGCATGTGCCAGTACCCGCTGTCGGTGGCGGAGATATCCGCGTATCTCAGTCTGCCGTTCAGCGTCCTCACGGCACTGCTCTCCCAGCTCGTCGAGGACGGGCGTGTCGAGGCCATCGCTCCCGTTCCGGTCGCCGCGGTACCCGAACTCGGCCTTCTGGAGGCGGTGATCCATGGACTACGTAATCTCTGAAGCACCCACCGGCCCTCGCGACACGGACGTGCTGCTGCCCCACGGTGCCCGGGGGGTCAAGGTCGTCATCGTCGGCGGCTTCGGGGTCGGCAAGACGACCATGGTCGGGGCGGTGAGCGAGATCTCGCCGCTGACCACCGAGGAGACCATGACGCAGGCCGGCGTCGGGATCGACCACAACCCCGGCGCGGAGGGCAAGAGCACCACCACCGTCGCCATGGACTTCGGCCGCATCAGCATCAACGAGGAGCTGATCCTCTACCTCTTCGGGACGCCGGGACAGGAGCGGTTCTGGTTCCTGTGGAACGGCATCTTCGAAGGCGCGCTCGGCGCCGTCGTCCTCGTCGACACCCGCAGGATCGAAGTCTGCTTCGAGATCATCACCCGTCTGGAGGACCGCCGCGTCCCCTTCGTCGTGGCCGTCAACACCTTTCCCGAGGCCCCGCAGCACCCGATGGCGGAACTACGGGCCGCTCTCGACCTCAACGAATCCGTGCCCATCGTCACCTGTGACGCGCGTGACCGGTCGTCCTGCCGCGACGCGCTCCTCTCGCTGATGGGCTACCTGTGCACCCTCGCCGCCGCCCAGGAGTCCGTATGACCTTCCCGCATGCCGACCACACCACCACGGAGCAGGGGCTCGTCCCGCCCCCGGGCTGCCCGGCCCACGCCGCCGGGGGAGCCGAGGGAGTGACCCGGCTCCACGGCGCCGCGGCCGAGACCGACCCGATGGGGCTGTACGAGAAGCTGCGTGCCGCCCACGGCCCCGTGGCGCCCGTCCTCCTGGAGGGGGACGTCCGCGCCTGGCTCGTGCTGGGCTACCTCGAGAACCGTGATGTGGCCACCCGTTCCACCCAGTTCTCGCGCGACCCCCGCACCTGGCACGGCTGGGAGAGCGGAGAGATCGACCCGGAGACCTCGCCGCTCGTTCCGATGATCGGCTGGCGTCCCGACTGCGTCTGCGCGGACGGCGTGGAGCACCAGCGCCTGCGCGGCGCCGTCACGGCCAGCCTCAACCAGTTCGACCAGCGGGGCATCCGCCGTCACATCACCCGCTTCGCCCACCAGCTCATCGACGAGTTCTGCGAGAGCGGCGAGACCGAGCTGGTCGGTCAGTTCACCGAGCCGCTGCCGATGCTCGTCCTGACCCACCTGCTCGGGATGCCGGACGAGGACGGGCCCCAGCTCGTCCATGCCGCCCGGGACCTCTTCAAGGCCACCGAGACGTCGCTGGCCAGCAACGCGTACGTGCTGGAGACCCTCAAGCAGCTCGTCGCCGCCAAGCGCGAAGCGCCCGGGCAGGACATCGCGTCCGTGCTGATGGCTCACCCGGCCGGCCTCAGCGACGAGGAGGTGCAGCACCACCTGCGCCTCATCCTGCTCGCGGGTTACGAGACGACCGCCAACCTCATGGCCAACGTGCTGCGGATGACGGTCACCGACCCCCGGTTCCGCGGGTCGCTGGCCGGTGGTCAGATGACCCTGCCCGAAGCGGTGGAGCAGGTGCTCTGGGACGAGCCGCCCTTGATGGTGTGTCCGGGCCGCTGGGCCACCGGTGACACCTCGCTCGGCGGGCAGGAGATCAAGGCCGGGGACATGCTGCTGCTGGGCCTCGCCGCCGGCAACGTCGACCAGGCCGTCCGCCAGGACCCCTCGACCCGCGTGCACCACAACCGCGCGCATCTGTCCTTCAGCGCGGGCGCCCATGAGTGCCCCGGTCAGGACATCGGTCGTGTCATCGCCGACACCGGCATCGACATCCTCCTCACCCGGCTCCCGGACATCGGCCTCGCGATCGCCGAGTCGGAGCTCACCTGGCGCTCCTCCACCTGGGCCCGGCACCTGACGGCCCTGCCGGTGAAGTTCGCCTCCCGCGTGCCGGAGTCCCGCGATCTCCTGGCGCCGTTGCCCGCGCCGCCCGCGCCGACCGTCGGTATGCCCGCGGCGGCGCCCCACATGCCGGTCCCCGAGCCCCGGGTCTCGTGGCAGGCACGGCTGAGGCGGTTGCTCCGGCTGCGATAGGTCCGGTCGCCGTCAGGGCACGGCCCACGGCCGAGGGGCTGCCGAACCGCACGGGGAGGGCGGCCCCCGGCCGGGGTAGGGGGGCCCCCCGCCGCCCCCCCGCCCACGCCGCCCCCGAACCCCCGGGGGGCCGGAGG